>JAQUQV010000030.1 GCA_028715905.1 Kiritimatiellia bacterium | reverse complement strand
GGAGCGGGCGAAGGGAATCGAACCCTCACCACCAGCTTGGAAGGCTGGAGCTCTACCATTGAGCTACACCCGCAAATAATGCAAAAATACGATGACCCTGAAAAAACGCGCGTCTGTGCGAGCGAGCGCTTTTTATTATCCCAGTCTTATAATATATGGGCATGGCGCTAAAGCAACAAAGAAATCCGGCGTAAAAAAAGATTATGGCTATCGCCCCCCCGGCAAGATTGCGGCCACCCGCGCCACACGGACACAAAACACCGCCAGCTTACATGTTTCCCTGAATTGGACAGCGAAAGAATAAGCCGCCGCCAGGAGTAATGTCATCAAATTCTTAAGCCGCTGGCAATCCAGAACGCGCGTATCTATCAAATGATAGCCTTGTTTGATAAAACGAGAATATGCAGGCAATATCCTGACAAAGAACAATGCTTTACGATACAACGGTTTGACTACCAAGAACTTACAGTTTTAAACATTTCCCCTCTTTTGATCCAGATATCAATTATGGCAATATCGGATGGATTGACGCCGGGAATCCTTGAAGCCTGGCCTAATGAGGTTGGCTTAATTTTGAGCAGTTTTTGCCTGGATTCAAAGCGAAGCGTTTTGATGGCATTATAGTCAAGCCAATCTGGAATCAGGATGGAATCAATGCGGGAAAATCTCTGGATTTGTTCCAGTTCGCGTTTGATATATCCATCATATTTTAATTGTATTTCAATTTGTTTTTTGACTTCGTCCGGCAGGTCCGGATTGCAACCTGGGATTTGATCATAATTATTATCCGGATTTTTAAGCATTTGGGACAAACTTGATGAACCCAGAAAAACTTTAGAAAGCCTGTCAGTTTCTTTTTTTATCATTCTGTAGTGTTTTTCGCGTGTCGCAATTTCGTCTGGAGCACATATTCCTATTTTTTGCGCGAGCCCCAGCATTCTGAACATTACATTATCCTGACGTAACATCAGTCTATGTTCTGAACGCGAAGTAAACATTCTGTAAGGCTCGTCAGTCCCCTTGGTTACCAGGTCATCTATCAGGACGCCAATATAAGCTTCATTCCGTGAAATACTGATTTTCTCTCTGCCAAGTATTTTGGCCGCGGCATTCACTCCCGCAATAAATCCTTGAGCTGCCGCCTCTTCGTATCCGGTTGTTCCATTGATTTGTCCTGCAAAAAACAGGTTTTCAATAGATTTTGATTCAAGACTATTTGCTAATTGCGTAGGATCGGAATAATCGTATTCAATGCCATATCCATAATCTAATATGATACATTTTTCAAGGCCTGGGATAGAATGGACAAACTGATCTTGAATATGTTCAGGCAAACTATTGGATATTCCATTTGGATAGACTTTAATTGAATTTCGTCCTTCGGGTTCAATAAAGACATGATGCCTTTTGCTCTCAGGAAATTTGACGATTTTATCTTCAAAGGACGGACAATAACGAACACCTGTTCCAGAAATATAGCCGCCGTATAATGAACTTAAATGAAGATTATTTCTTACAATGTCATGTGTTTGTTCGTTAGTATGAGTCAAATAACAAGGTATTTGAGATGTTCCCGGCGGCCAGGGCCTCATATTTGAAGCCAATTGTTCCACGTGGAACAATTGTTTAATAATATTATTATTTAAAATATTTTTTGATTTACAGCTGTCCTTATAATCATGTTTTGCCGCGCTTGAAATCAAAGGCGGCGGTTCAAGACCATCTTGCCGACTCATTGCGCCATAATCCACCGTTTCTTTATGAATTCTAGGCGGCGTCCCGGTTTTAAATCTTGCCAAACTAAAACCCAATTCCTTTAAATTATGACTTAATTCTAATGCCGCCATTTCCCCCTTGCGTCCGCCGCCAAATGATTTTTGACCGATATGTATTACTCCATTTAAAAAAGTCCCCGGCGCTAAAACAACTGTTTTTCCCATAATTTTACTATTATCCAGTAAAATTACACCTTTCAGTTTACCATTTTCAACCCATAATTTTATAACACTTGCTTCTAAAATAGTGATATTTTTAGAGTGTTTTAGAATATCAATCATTCTAAGAGAATAGAATGATTTATCGCATTGAATTCTGATTGACTGGACTGCCGGTCCCTTACGGAGATTAAGAATTCTGTATTGAAGGCCGGTATAATCGGCATTTCTTGCTATTTCTCCGCCTAAAGCATCTATTTCACTGACAAGGTGTGATTTACCTATACCGCCGATTGAAGGATTACATGACATTTTTGCTATATATTTACTATCGGCTGTTATCAAAAAAGTTTTTGCTCCCATTCTGGCAGCAGACAATGCCGCTTCGCAACCTGCATGTCCGGCTCCAACCACGATGACATCGCATATTAAACCAGAGGAATTCTGTAATGTCGTCATTTTCCGATACAAAATCTATTAAAAATTGAATCAAGTAATTCCTGATAATATTTTTTCCCTGTTGCGCGGGCAATACATTCAAGAGCGTTCCTGATTTTAGAGGCCGCAAGAATCAGGCAGGACTCATCATGCGAACAGAGCATAGTAACGGCTTCTTCCAAATCGGACTGCGTATCGCGCAGAATATTCCTGTGCCTTTCCGAAATAACACATTTATGCATACGGCCTTTTTGCACACCAAGTTTATTGATTATTTCTTTTTTAATTTCTATAATTCCTTTATTATCATTTACTTGCGTTTGCAGAAAAGCATAGCCGTCAAATGTTGACAATGAAATGGCAAGGCCTAAATCTATTTTGTTCAAAACAATAATTGTCCTTTTGTAATCAAGGGTTTTGATGTTTTCGTAATCGTCAGGTTGCAGACGGACTGACGCATCAAAAACATGCAAATTAATATCGGCCAGCTCCATCTGTTGTTTTGCCCTACGGACGCCTTCCTGCTCCAGGCAGCATTCCGACAATCTCAGCCCGGCGGTATCAATCAGACGAACAGGAATGCCGTCAATGGCGATCTGTTCTTCAACCACGTCCCGGGTGGTGCCAGGAATAGGAGAGACAATGACCCGATTCCGGCCAGACAAGGCGTTCAGCAGGGTGGATTTACCCACATTGGGTTTGCCGGAAATAACCACCAGCGCGCCGTCCCTCAGGACATGGCCCTCGTCCCAGGTTTCCAATACTGCATCAATTTTGTGCAATGCGCCCTTCAGCCGCTCGGCAATACCGGGCACAACCGAATCGGGAAGTTCGTCCTCAATAAAATCAAGCGTTGCTTCAACATCCGCGCACGCCTGTAAGATTACATCGTAAATATCGTTGAATGAAGCGCTTAGAGCGCCATCCATCTGTTCAACGGCGGCGGCCGCGCCGCGGTCCGTCTGGGCCCGGATAAGATCCAGCACGGCTTCGGCCTGGAGCAGGTCTATTCTCCCGTTCAAAAAAGCGCGCCTTGTGAATTCACCGGGCTCTGCCAGGCGTATTTTTTGCCGCAGAATGGCCCTTAATATCTTTTTGGCCGATATGGTTCCTCCGTGGCAATGAAATTCAACAACATCTTCGCGCGTATAGCTGCGTGGAGCGCGCATGACAAGCAGCAACGCTTCGTCCAGCACCGTTCCTTTAGAAACGACGTGTCCGTAAACCACGGCCGGCGCCGGCCGTTCCGACGGCCGGGGCGGCGAACATTTGAAAATCATGTCGGCAACCGGCAGACTTTCGGGACCGGACACCCGGACAATTGCAATACCGCCTTCGCCGGGAGCCGTGCTGATGGCGGCGATCGTATCGTTTAAGATGGCCATGGGAAGCAATATTTATCAGAAAAATAATGACTTTTCACTACAAAATAATATCATTATCACATGCACGAAAAAAACGGCGCGGGGGGACGCGGGAACCGGTTGTTCGGCAATGATAATTATTTGAGCCAATTGCCGCGCAAGGTTTGCGAAGCCAACGCTTATCTATTGAGAAAAAAATGCGGTCCTGGCTGGTTTTGCGCGAAAAAGTTTTGAAAAACGCTTTTTTGGCCGGAGAAAATCATGTGGGAATATACGGATAAAGTGCTGGACCATTTTCGCAATCCGCGGAACGTGGGGGTGATTGACAATCCGGATGGAAGCGGCGAGGTCGGCTCCATGGCCTGCGGCGACGCCTTGAAACTCACCTTCAAGCTGGACGCAAACAAAAGAATAGCCGAAGCGAAATTCCAAACCTTCGGGTGCGCCAGCGCCATTGCTTCCTCCTCGGCTTTGACGGAGATGATCAAGGGCAAAACCCTGGAAGAGGCTGAAAAAATAACAAACCAGGACATCGCCGATTATCTCGGCGGACTGCCGGAACAAAAGATGCATTGCTCGGTCATGGGGCGCGAGGCGCTGGAATTGGCCATTCATAACTATCGCACCGGGGATACTTCCGGAAAAATTCTGGAAGGCCGGGTAATATGCCACTGTTTCGGCGTTACGGAGGAGGAAATAACGCGGGTGGTCCGCGACAACCATCTCACCGGCGTGGAGCAGGTTACCAACTATTGTAAGGCCGGCGGCGCCTGCGGGAAATGCCGCGATGATATCGCGGCGATCATCGCAAAAATCAACGGTTTGGGACCGAAAAACGAGCAACCCCGTCCGCCCCGTCCCGGCCGGGCATTGACAACCCTTCAGAAAATCAAGCTGATTGAAGAAACTCTGGAAAAAGAAGTGCGGCCCGCCTTGCGGAAAGACGGCGGCGACATAGAGCTCATTGACGTGGCCGGCAACGACGTGTTCGTGGCCCTGCGCGGCATGTGCGCGAACTGCCAGGTGGCGCGCTTTACCCTCAAGGATGTGGTGGAGGCCAGGCTGAAAGAATTTGTCTCCCCCGATATTGTCGTAAAGGAGGCTCCTCCTTGAAACAGATTTATCTGGACAATAACGCCACGACCGCCGTGGCGCCCGAGGTGCTGGAGGCTATGACACCTTTCTTAAAGGAGTTGTGGGGCAATCCCTCCAGCATGCACGTCTTTGGCGGCCAGGTGCGCCGGCACGTGGAGCGGGCCCGCCGGCAGGTAGCCGACTTTATCGGAGCGGACCAGCCGGAAATCGTTTTCACCAGCTGCGGCACAGAAAGCAACAACATGGCCATCCTCGGCACAATGGAAGCGGCCGCCGAAAGGATGAATTTCATCACCACGCGCGTGGAACATCCGGCTGTGCTGGAACCGGCCCGCAAACTGAAAGGCCTTGGATTTAATGTTATTGAGCTGGACGTTGATTCATACGGGCAGATTGATCTCGGTCAGCTTAAACGGTACCTGGGTCAGGGTCCCGCGCTGGTAAGCATCATGTGGGCCAACAACGAGACCGGCGTGATATTTCCCATCAGGGAAATAGCGGAGATGGTCAAGGGCGCCGGCGGAATCATGCACACCGACGCGGTCCAGGCCGCGGGTAAAATCCCGATTGACCTGCGCGGGACAAAAGCGGATCTGCTTTCTTTGTCCGGCCATAAATTGCACGCGCCCAAGGGCGTCGCCGCGCTCTATATCCGCAGGGGAACGCGCGTCGCGCCCCTTATCCACGGCGGACACCAGGAATTCGGCAAGCGCGGCGGGACGGAAAACGTGCCCGGCATCGTCGCGCTTGGAAAAGCCTGCGAATTATCGGCGGACAGCATTTCCGAAGAAGCCGCGCGCGTGGCGGCCTTGCGGGACCGCTTGCAGGAAGGTATTTTGAAAATGTGCCCCGACACGCGGGTGAACGGAGACCAGACCCGCCGCCTGCCGAACACGCTCAATATCAGTTTCCTTTATGTTGAGGGCGAATCAATCTTATATCACCTGAGCGACCTGGGGGTTGCCGCTTCTTCCGGCTCGGCCTGCACCTCCGGCTCGCTTGAGCCCTCGCATGTGATCCGCGCCATGGGCGTCCCTTTCATCGCCGCGCACGGCTCAATCCGCTTCAGCCTGAGCCGTTACAACACCGGCGATGACGTTGATTATGTCCTGGAGCATTTACCGCCGATTATTCGGAAACTGAGAAGCATTTCGCCCTTCGGCCGGATGTAACTTGCGCGGCAAGCCGGCGCCCGCCTCAAGCAAGATAACGGCCGATAAAATCCCCGGTGTTCCAGACGTAGCGCGCGAGAGCGGTTCGGCGGGCTTCCTGCCCGAGCCTGGCGCGCAACTCCGCATCCGCCGCCAGTCTGGCGATTGATTGCGCCAGCTCGGCGGCGCTGTTAAATACATAACCGCCGCCGGACGATAATTTCTCGGTCAAGACCGGCAGGGTGGAGACGACCAGCGGCAGGCCGGTCAGCATACCCTCAACCATTGCCAGCGAAAAAGTTTCGCGCATGACGCGCTCGTCGCGCGAAGGCACGATCATGGCGTCCATGCCCCGCAACCATTCCGGCATATCGTCCGCCGCCAGCCAGTGATAGACTTTTATATTCTTTTCCGGGAAGTGCGGCGGCGACGCATAACCCGCCAAATGCAAAACGCAGCCGGCGGATATATGTTCCGGCAGGGCGCGCCAGGCGGCCACGGCGGTGTCCGCGCCTTTCCAGGCGTTCTCCAGAAAACCGACCACGCAGAAATGAACTTTTCCGCCGCCGGCGTTTTGTTCACGGCGGGACGCCGGCGGGTGAAAGCGGGCGGCGCTGATATGGCCAAAAAACACTTCCGCGTCGGCGAACCCCGCTTTTTTAAAACGGCCGGCGATTATGCTGTTGACCGCCAGAATCCTGGTTGTTTTGCGCGGCAGAACCGCCAGGAATCTCCGCGCAGGCAGGCGGTGGGCAAAAAGAATTATTTCCAGGCGCGGATTGAACAACAGCAGCAACCGGAGAGCCGGCACCAGGTCGTTGGCGACGTTTGCCAGAATAATTTTTTCATAACGCCGGCGCCGCAGGCGCCAGGCGGCCTGCAGGCCGCCGGCGAGGTTGTTTTTCCAGGTTGTCGCGCAGAATTCGGACGGCGAGCCGCCAAATTCGCGGTTGAAAATTTCCCGCCATGAAAAATGAACCGGCACCGTCGGCCGGAACTCTTCCCGCACAAGATCCTTGAGCAGGTTCAGGTTGAACAATTCCACCCCGCGCAGATTTGCCTTGCGGGGTTTCAGGAACACCTTGTCCAGGAACAGCAGTGTCCGCCGCGGGTCAGCGTCCGTAATGCATGGTGAAAAATCCGGTGTAGTCATCAGCGTAACAGGGCGAGTCGCAGAGGCAGCCGAAATCGGGCGTGAGCGTTTCTTCAAAGAGATCGTGCCACTGGGTTTTGAGCATATGGTAGTCGTTGCGCTCGCCCCGCGGCTGGATCAAAAAGGATATTTCCTCCGTCATCAGAAACGCGTCCACACAGGCCAGCGCCAGCTCAACCGGCGCATCGTGCGTAAAAACCAGGTTAATCATGCGGCCGTAAGACTGATAAACGGAGAGCGCCATTTCCGGCGAGTGCTGCTCCGGCAGGTCATTATTGGCATCTATTTCAAAAATAATAAAATGGTCCATCCAGCGTTTTAAAGTTTTCAAATGAATCCGTTTCTGCTCAACCGGCATGTGGTGGAAGGCCAGCGAGCTGACGACAATATCGTAATGCCGGTCAATTTTGCCGGAGACGTCTTCTATTTTGCTTTTCACGGATTTTACCGGGGCGCCTTTGACAGCGTTGTGAACCGTGGTAACGGCCAGATCAAGCATGCCCTGCGAGCGGTCAATCAGCATGATTTCTGCAATGTCGCCGATTTTGCCCGCCCGGCGCAATGCCTTAATAAAAGCCGCAGTCAAGGCGCCATCGCCACAGCCAATATCCATAATGCCGACCGGACTGGTAAATGCCGGCAGCGAATGCGAGCAATGCCTTAAAAAGTTCAAACGCGAATCGCGCACGGCCGGCACGCCGGTGAAATGGATATAAGGCCGCGGGTCCGCAAAAACAACCGCCGGCATGGCCACTTGTCCATGCCGGCGCTCAATAAAGGACGAGAGATACGCGTTGGACATCAGTTTTTCTTCTTCCGCCAGGGCGCCGGCCGCCAGCCATTGCCGGCCCAGTTTGACCTGGCCCTTGGCGGCCAGTAAAGATCCCAGATAATAAGCGAACATCGGGGCCAGGTTGGCGCGGACGCGGGGTTGCAATTGCTCCGGCCCGCATTTGCCGGCAAACGCCTCGGCCGCCAGCGCCCGCCATTCTTTTTTTTCCTGCGCGTCTAAAAAAAGCATCTTGTCCGCCTTTCATATTGTGTTAATCAAAATAGTCTACATGAACCGCCCGTTCCGCGCAAGCGCCGAGAATGTTCTTGCGTCGCGGCCCTTCGGGTGAATTTTGCGCGCTTCGCGTGCAAAATTCAGGTTGCACATTGCGATAAGGCATAGTATATTTTTCGTTCAAGCGAGACGCAATCAGCGCGGATAGATACATGAAAAGAATCTGGGCGCCCTGGCGCATGAAATACATATTGAAGTCCCGGCAAAAAGGTTGTTTCCTGTGCGATATTATCAAGGCCAGCCGGGATCAACGGAATTTCGTGCTGCAACGCGGTCAATTCTGCATCCTGCTTCTGAACAGATATCCGTACAATAACGGACATTTAATGGTCGCGCCTTATAAACATGCCGACGCCCTGGAAAGCCTGGCCCCGGAAGAAACGGCCGAAATGATGCGGCTGGCTTCCGGCGTCTGCCGGGCGCTCCGGAAATGCCTGAAACCAGACGGATTCAACCTGGGGCTCAACATTGGCGCGGCCGCCGGGGCCGGGTTAAAGGACCATCTGCACCTGCATATCGTTCCGCGCTGGGAAGGCGACACGAACTTCATGCCGGTGCTGGGCGGGGTGAAAATCATTCCCCAGCCCCTGGAAGAAGTCTGGCGCAAACTGCGTAAGGCCTTAAACAGTGATCAATAAAATTCTGCGCAAGAAGCGCAGGATTTTATTGCAAATAT
This sequence comes from Kiritimatiellia bacterium, assembly GCA_028715905.1. Classification (NCBI taxonomy): domain Bacteria; kingdom Pseudomonadati; phylum Kiritimatiellota; class Kiritimatiellia; species Kiritimatiellia bacterium. Next base: position 20,602 of record JAQUQV010000030.1, on the reverse strand, counting down.
TTTCTGATTATGATCATGCTGGTAAAAGCTGACCGCGTAACAATGGAATGAGCGTCATTTCCTTTAATTAAAATAATAAAAACATTTTGTTTTATCTCTGCGACCTCGGCGCCTCGGCGGTACAAAATCTATGCGAAAAAAAATATTTAACCCAAAAACAGCGTTCCTACAGTACGGCATCCGGGAAGTCGTGGAACTGGCCCAGCAACTCGGCGAGGCCGACCCTCAATTCAAATTCGTGGGCGAAAATATCGGCGACCCGGTGGCCAAGAAATGGCAGGTGCCGGTTTTTGTCAAAAAAATCCTGGCGGATATTGTCAGAAACGACAATAAAATTTTCGGTTACGCCCATTCAAGGGGCATGCTGCAAAGCCGGCAATGGGTCGCCGACTGCGCAAAAAAGCTCGCTCCTTCCAGCCGCCTTGACGCCGAACATGTCCTGTTTACCAACGGACTGGGCGCCGCCATCAGTCTGTTTTACCGGACGCTCAGACCGGGCACCCGCATCATCCAGCCGCACCCCGGATACCCCTGCCATATTTCCAATGAAAAATTTGCCGCCGGCCAGCCTTCCATAGGATACCGCGCCGATCCGGATAATAACTGGGCGCCCGACCTGGAACATCTGGAAAGCCAGATAAAAAAGCACCCGGAAATTGCCGGCATTTTGCTGATCAATCCCAACAACCCGACCGGCGCGGTTTACAATCAAGACACGCTGGAAAGGGTGGTGCAACTGGCCGGGCGCCACCGCTTAATGCTGATCTCCGATGAAGTCTATTTCCGGCTGGTTTTCAACAAGACCAAATATGTCCACCTGACCGAGCTGGCGGCCCGGCGCGTTCCGCTCATTGTCATGCGCGGCATGTCCAAAGACATTCCCTGGCCGGGCGGACGCTGCGGCTGGCTTGAATTCCATAACAGCGGCCTGGACAGGGACTTTGACCTTTTTTTTGAAAGCATGAAAAAACCCCTTCTGCTGGAAGTCTGCGCGGCGGCCCTGCCGCAGGCCGCCGCGCCTCTTATTTACGAAAGCCCGCACTACGCCCGCTGGCTGCGGCAATACACGGCCGAGCTGGAACAGATCAGCAATGACATTGCCGGGATGCTGGGAAAAATTCCCGGCATAAAGGTCCGCCCGATCCAGGGCGCTTTTTACCTGATGGCGCTCTTTGAAAAAGGACTGCTCAACCGGCGGCAGAAACTGCCCGTGAAAAACGCGCGCGCAGCCGCCATTATCCGGCGACTGACAGCGGATCCCGGTTGTCCGCCGGATAAAAGATTCGCCTATTACACGCTGGCCTCCACGGGCATATGCGTCGTGCCCGCCAGCGACTTTTCCTCGCCTTTTCCCGGCTTCCGCGTTACCACGCTTGACCGCGTCTCCGCGCGCCGCCGGCAGATTTACCAACGCCTTGCGCAGGCAATCCGCGATTACCTGGCTTCGGCGTAAGCGCGCATCCGGAAAGCAAGCATGAAGAAACGCCATTTTTGTTCCATAGCGCAGGATTCCCCGCCATGATTGTCCATCTGCTCAATCGCCAGGCAATCTGCAAACCGGATACGGCCGCGGTCAAAAGACTGGCCGCGTTCCTGATGGGGCAGGCGGCAAAGAAAGGCGAAAGCCGTTTTGCCGAGTTGTCGCTCCTGCTGACGGACGATGACGGCATCCGGGAAATCAAGCGGCAGTTTTTTGACCGCGACCGCGTTACCGACGTTATCAGCTTTTCCCTCCGTCCCCCGCCCGCGGGCGGCCGCCGGCGGACGGCTGAAATCGCGGTCAACATGGAGCAAGCCCTCCGCGAGGGCAGGAAAAGGAAAGGGGCGGAGCGCGAATTCGCTTTATATCTGGCGCACGGCTGCAACCACCTGGCCGGCCATGACGACCGGACCCTTCAGGAGCAAACAAGCATGCGCCGGCGCGAAACGCGCTGGCTGAAAGAGGCGTCCGCTTTGCATTTGCTGACGGAATTGTTCCGGCCGGCGCGCCGGCAACGGGCGCGCAACACGCCTGCCGGCGGATGAGAGCGCGCAAAATCTGTTGCGATTTTTGATATTTGCGTTATGATATCTCCCGCAGAAAAGGCATTGCATGAGCACGATGTGGACTAAAATTATAACGGCTTTTCGCACCAATATCCTGATCGGGCTGTTTCTTCTGGCCCCGCTGGTCGGCACTCTTCTTGTTATCAACATAGTCACCGTCTTTATCAGCCGCCAGCTTCTGCCGGCGCAATGGCTGGAGTCCAGCTACGCGCTCCTCTACCGCCTGGCGGCCCTCGCGATGGTGGTGGCGGCGCTTTACTTTGTGGGATTATTCACCCGTAATTTTTTCGGCAGAAAAATATACAGCCTGGCCGACTGGGTGCTGACGCATATCCCGGTCATCAGCAGTGTTTACACCTCAATCCGCCAGATCAGCGAATCGCTGGTCAGCACCCAGAGCACGCTTTTCAAGGATGTGGTGGTCGTCCAGTTCCCGCGCCCCGGTATGTATGCCATCGGGTTTATAACCGCGCGCGTGCCGGAAATCATTGCGCGTAAAATCACGGCCGGCCGCGCCGCTGATGGAGACGGCGATATGATCTGTCTCTTTGTGCCGACGGCCCCCAATCCGACTTCCGGTTTTTTTCTGATGATGCCGCGTTCCGAGATTACCTACCTGAACATCAGCGTGGCGGCCGCCATGAAAATGGTTATTTCCAGCGGCGCGGCCAGCCCGTGGCGCAACGAGACCGAATCGCGCCTGACTCTGCTGGATCACATTGAAGCCTGGCTGCAACGCGGGGCGGCAAAACCTTCCCCGCCGGAGCCGCCCGCGGCCGACAAGCCGGCTTGAGATGATCATAAAGACCCAGGCCATCGCGTTAAAAATCAGCCCCTTTTCGGAGACCTCCCGCGTCGTGGTCTGGCTGACCGCCGAGCACGGCAAGATCGCCACCATCATAAAAGGGGCGCAGCGGCCGCGCAATTTTTTCCTGGGCCAGTACGACCTTTTTTACACCTGCGAGCTTCTGTTTTATCTGCGCGTGTTCCATGGGCTGCACATTGTCAAGGAATGCTGCCCTTTGAAAACCCGCGCCGCCTTCCGCTCATACTGGCCGGGGACGGCCTGCGCCTCCTATTTCGCCGGCCTGGCCGCGCGCATCGCGCCGTTCTACGCCCCGCAACCAAATCTTTACCCCCTGCTGGAGACGGCCCTGGATATTTTCATGGAGCCGCCCGCGGCCAACATGCGCGGCGGGCAAGCCCTGGCAGTCAGTCTTTTCTGGTTTGAACTGAAACTGCTCGGAGCCATGGGGTTTGCGCCCCGCCTGAACGCCTGCCTGCAGTGCCGGCGGATTTTGCCGCTTGCGGCGCCCGGCCGGGGGAACGGCTCAATCGCCTTTTCGGCGGCGCGCGGGGGCGTGTTTTGCGACCAATGCGCCGGGCAGCATAAAAACGATTCAATCCGGATCATGCCCGACCGTCTGGCCCTGCTGAAATTCTGGCAGTCTTCACGCAACATCCAGGCCGCCAGGAACGCGGTTTGCACCGAACATCAGCTCAAGGACGTCCGTGTCATGCTGGGGGCTTTTCTACAATACCATCTTGAAACGGAAAACAGCGGACGGGATATTGCGCTTTCCTTGCTGAAGAAGCGGCGGGAGCGCGACGGACAGGCCGGACCCGGCGGCGCCGGCAACCCGCTTGTCATGAAACCTGCGGATTAATCGCTTCAGCCCTTGAAAATAAAGTATTTACGGACGACGAAATTGATGGCGGCGGCCGCGACGATATCCGCGCCAAAGGCGAGCGTGGTGCTTGACCCCAGATATTTTATCATCAAACCCATCACGGCGCTTCCCACGGCAATACTGATGGCCGAAACGGCGTAAAACATGCCGATTTCCAGCCAGCGCCGGTGCCGGCCGGGTTCAAAAACCCAGGTAACATTCAGAATATACGCCGCAAAATTGGAAAAAATGAACGCCAGCCAGTTGTTGATGACCGCGTTGCGCGCCCGCACAGTGTCGTTGATGGCGGCCGTCGTCAGGTGTAAAACACGGACAATAATATCATCTTCTTTAAGCGCCGGCACAACCAGCCATGCAAACAGATAAAAGGCGGCAATATGCACCGCCACCGCCACGCCGCCGGAAAGAGAGTATTTTAAAAACTGAACCGGCAGGGATGATTTTTTCCCGGTCAACTGAGTCAAAATTGACTTGATGCTCTCCATGGCTAACCACCAAAAACACCGATTAAACACGCTTATCGCTCCGCTGGCAACACAATAACATCGCGCGGGTCCACGCCGACTTGCAGGGAACATCCGCCTTCCACCCGGAAACCGCCGGCGGACGCCTGGAGCGTATTAATAACAAGGCCGCCCGGCAATTCCACGTGATGTTCCACAACCGATCCCAGATACACCATTTCCCGTAAACGGCCGGAAAAAACATTTTCCCCTCCAACGGCCGCCAGTCCTGCGCCAATCCGCACTTTCTCCGGCCTGACCGCGATGGCGGCCGCCGCGCCGGGTTTGAACTGCCGGCGGCAACCGCGGCTGACCCAGCCGCCGGCGACTGTCTCCAGTTGCAGGACATCCGCGTCCTGTGCAACAACGCGGGCGTCAAACAAATTAGAACAGCCGAGAAAATCGGCGACAAAACGGCTGGCGGGATGCTCATACAATTCGCGCGGCGCGCCAATCTGCTCAATTCGGCCGAGACGCATGATGGCACAGCGATCTGCCATGGAGAGCGCTTCCGTCTGGTCGTGGGTAACATAAATGGCGGTAATGCCCAGCTTTTTCAGGACATGTTTGATTTCCAGGCGCATGTCCGCGCGCAGTTTGGCGTCCAGGTTGGAAAGCGGTTCGTCCAGCAAAAGACAGGCCGGTTGGATAATGAGCGCGCGCGCCAGCGCCACTCTCTGTTGTTGTCCTCCCGAAAGCTCGCCCGGCAGACGTTTTTCCATGCCCCGCAAATGCAGCGCGTCCAGCATCTGCCGGACGCGCTCCCGCCGCTCTTTTTCCGGCAAACGATGCGCGGGAACAGTCAGACCAAAAGCAATGTTTTCTCCGACGGTCAAGTGGGGCCACAGCGCGTAATTCTGAAACACCAGGCCGACGTTGCGCAAATGGGCGGCAAGATGGTTGACCGGCTTGTCGTTGAAGCAAACCAGGCCGGAATCCGGCCGGCAAAAACCGGCGATAATCCGCAGGACCGTGGTTTTTCCGCACCCTGACGGACCCAGCAGGAAAAAACATTCGCCGGCGCCGGCCTCAAACGAAACGGAGTCAACTGCTCTGACGCCGCCGAATTGTTTGGAAACATTTTGCAGGGAAATCTTCATTGCTGTTCCATCCCTAGAATTCCGGCAAACGGAGCCACACCGCCGCCGGACGCCGGCGGGATAAGGCCGGCATGCCATAGAACGTCCGTTTCTATGCCCAATGCCAATGCGTTAACGTCCGGTTCCGGGCCAAACGCTTCATTCAGACGCACCGAGACCGCCGCGCGTTCTCCCTTTCTTAAACGCGCCCCGCCGGTCAACGATTGCACCTGTTTCCGCCGCCATTCATTCCGGCGTTGCAGCCAGAACGAGACCGCCAGGCCGGGAGTTTCGTTGCAAAGGACTTCAAATACGCAATACGCTTCCCTGGTTCCGGCATTAAAGGAAAAACCAACGAGCGCCAGCCACGGCGGGAAAACGGTTGGATATTTCAAATTGCCCTCCAAACGCTGGGCCGCCCGGGCGGCGGCCTCGTCCTCCTGCGCCAACGTCCGCAGGGCGCGATAATGCGCGGGCAAGAGTTCAAGCAGGCGGTGCGCCGCCTGCTTGTCCGCGCCAGGCGCAAAATCAGTCTGCAAGCCGCCTTCAACGCAGGCAAACAGCATTTGCCGCATTTCCACGGCCAGAGCGGGAAAAACCGTCTCGTCAAAGGCCGGACCGCCCGCGGCCAGCGCGGCGAGCTGCGCCGCCGCCGCCGGCCGGTCGCCCTGATACAGGCTGTGCCGGATTGCGGCCATGGCAATTTCGGAGCGGACCGGCGCCAGAACATCGGTCAAACTCCAGCCGATTTCCATGTTTTTCAAAAACAACAGCGCGGAGGCCGGCGCGCAAAATTCAATCCGCGGCTGAATCTCACAGCCGGGACGGAAAACCATGGTAAATTCGCGCCATGTGCCGGACTGCACCTCCAGGCAACAGTTTGTTTCCGCGCCGCCGTTCACCGTCCGGATAACGAGCGGAACGCATAAATCCGTTTCCGCTTCCTTTATTTTCAACATCAATTCGCCGCGCAACTCATATTGTCCGCGTCCAAGGAGAACGGGCAAATCCAGCGCTTGCAAATACGGTGAGGCCGGACCGCTGTCCTGTCCGCCGCCGCCCTTTTGGATCGCCTGCAAGTCCAGCGCTTTCAGCGCGTCCGGCAGATTGCGCCGGCCGCTCCCAACGGACGGCTCAAGGCAGGCGAAATCATACGGCTGTTGAAGGCGGACCCTGGCAAACTGCTCGTAATAATACCCGCTCCGGCCATTGATGGAAACCGCCGCCGGGTCAGTCCGCATACCCTGCTCAATCGCGCCCCGAAGAACGGCCGCGGCGGCCGCCGTCCGGCCGGCCGCCGGCCACAGGCCCAGGCGGGTTGCCAAACGATATTTGGCGGCCGGATTCAGCTCTTTTTCCAGCACCGCTTCGGAAAAACATCCGGCGAGGCGGTCCTCGCGCGCGGTTTCCATGAATATCCGCGCCGCCTCGTCAACCGTAAAGGCGATCCGGGCGAAACAGGGAATATAGAGAATGTCTTTAACCGGCTCGGCCTGCAGAGTGATGGACTCAAACGGCTGGCCGCGCGGCTGCCAGGCCGGACGTTGCAATGGAACCGCGGCCGTGTCGTAGGGGTCCAGCGCTATTCGTTTGCGCATGCCGAATCCGCGGATATTAATGACGGCCGGACGTTCCGCCGTGTTGAGCACCAGGTACACGGGTTTTGTCAAAGGTTCCGGACCGCCGACGGCGATCGTTTGGGGCAGGCGATCTATCAAAAGACAAACATCCCCGCCCAATCCGCCGCCGGACGGCAGGAAGGTTTGCCGGCCGACCGGATTCTGGTCGGCGTTGATAATCAGCGCCGGATGAGAGAGCGCAAGCCGGAGCGAGAGTTCCGGCGCAAAACGTTTCAGGCCGTAAAGCTCAAGGGCCGGCGAAACAAAGGTGGCCAGGCCCCGCGGCGGCAGCGGCGCCCAGGAACAGAGCAGTTCGCTCTGTCCAAGAAACCGGCTTAAAAATCCGGCCGGCTCCGGATATAATTCGCCGGTCAAAGGATGGCGCAGACCGCGACCGCTGACGCCGGAAACTCTCAACAGATAATCAGCGCCCTGCGTAATCAGGAATTCCGGCCCGCATTGTTCAACCTTTCGGATGAGCAAGGGCGTTTTCCAGGTGTTGATACAGGCCGCCTCCGCGTAGGATTCCGCCGCCAGGGAACTCTCCAGCGGCAGACGCAGCTGCAGCCATTCCCGCGCCATGAGGCGGGTGTCTTTCCAGGCAAACAGATCCGATACGCGCAGTCCATTGTATCCGTTCGCGGCCAGCGCCAGACAAGCCATGCTGATCGCAAAAACGCGCATAAAATAATTCCGCGCGCGCCACAAGACCGCCAGAGGAAGCGCGGCCAGCGCGGCCAGCGACGGCAAAAAAAGCAGAAACTCCTGCGAACGCACCCAGGGCGCCAGAAAGAGCCAGTACACGGCGTATAACAAAGGGAACAAAAGCAAAAGAGACCCATACCGGCGCACGAAGCCGAGCGCCGCGCAGGGCAGACCGACCGCAAGCAGTACCAGCCATGGATATCCCAGCGTGGCCAGATGATCATGCAGGCAGACTAAATGATGCAGGTAACGAATCGCCGGCCGGGCGGCCGCCGGACCCAGGTTCAACGCCGTTTCCGCGAACACGCGCTGTTTTTCCGCGGACAGCCCGGCCCAAAACCATTGAAAATCCAGTAATACGGCCGGATTGGCGATTGCAAAGCCGGCCCCGAAAAAGAAAACACCCAAACCCGCCCATTTCAGCGCCGCCGGCCAGAATGTTTTCTCCGGCGGCGTTGCCGACATGGCGCGGTCGCGCGCAAACAATACGCTTTCAACCAGCATGACGGGGGCGAGCGTCAGCAGGGTAAATTTAGTCCCGGCGGCAAAGCCGCTTGCCAGGGCGGCGGCAATCAACCAACGCCGCCGGCCCGTATCGCCGGCCGCCACCCAGAACCATAAGGCAACCGCCAGGGTCAAGACGGCCGCTATGTCCGTTTCGGCATAATGGCTGTGTTCAACGGCATACTGAGCAAACCCGGTCAAGCCGGCGGCCAAAAGACCGGCCAATTCCGAGCGCGCGAGCCGGGCGGTCAACAGGAACATGACCGCGCAAAGCAGCACGGCGCCCCATGCGTTGAGCCATCGGCCGAAATAAATCCCGTCCGGCCTGGCGCCGCGCGCGCGGTCAATCTCCCCGCAGATATATGAAAAACGCTCATGCGCCCGAAACAGGGCCTGGCCGGCCAGCATAAAGGGACGCGCCAGGGCAAAAAAACCGTTCGGATAAACGCGGTCCCTGATATACGCGCTGTGCGCCGAGTGTTCCAGCCATGTCCCGATCACGGGTTCGTCCGGGTGCAGTTTCGGCCATTTGATGCCCTCCACGCGCGCGTACAGCGCCCCGACGCACACGAGAATGAGCAGAAGCAGGCATGTTTTTGAGTATTGCATTTTCCCCGGCATTTTGACCGTGTCCGCTCCAACTTTGTTCATGCCGGCGGATACGCTGTTCCGCCCGCACAAAGAGCCGGAGATCAGGATAGCCACGCGTCCGGCGTATGTATAAATATCCAAGAACACAATCCTGTCAATAATAATCGCGGGGGACTTTGCGCTGATTTTGATTGCAGAAGACGGCGGGAGCGGATATGTTTTTGACAACCGGTTATTGGCCGATTTATGGAGAAAACTTATGCTCTGGCGGCAAAAAGCTGAACGTCTGGCGCGCTTGTTAATCTCGTTCCGGCGCCGCAGCACGCGGGTAAGCGCGCCGCCCTTCCGGCTCTGGATAGAAACGGCCAGCGCCTGCAACCTGCGCTGCGTCATGTGCCCCAACAAAGAACTGGCGGCCTCCAGCAAAGGGTTGATGAGTTTTGACCTGTTCCGGAAAATCATTGATGAATGCCGCGTGTTTGCCAGCGACGTCTATCTCCATCACCGCGGCGAGCCCTTGCTCAATCCGGCCTTGTTTGACATGATCGCCTGCGCGCGCCAGGCGGGCCTGAAAACCCGCTTCCATACCAACGGGACCCTGCTGAACGAGGATAAAGCCCGGCGCCTGCTCAAGGCGGCGCCCGACCTGGTTTCATTTTCATTTGACGGGTTCACGAAAGAAGCGTATGAGAACATACGCGCGGGCGCCGTGTTTGAGACAACGCTGGCCAATGTCGTCCGCATGGCGGAACTGCGTAGAGCGCAGGGTTTGAAAAAGCCTTACATTGTGGTTGAAAAAATACGCTTCAAACAAGCGCCGGCCCCGGTCAACCGGCGGGCAAGCGAGGAGACCGCGCGGCGTTTGAACGCGGCCGGGGTGGATGAAATTATTGAAAAGGAGGAATATGTCTGGGCCGAAGAAAACGCGCCGGAAACAAACGCTCCCCGGCCGGGATCGGTCTGCACTTTTCCCTGGTATGCGATGGTCATCTGCGCCGACGGCACGGTAACGCCCTGTCCGCAGGATTTCGGCGCCCGCATGCGGCTGGGCAATGCCAAGGAAGCAACCCTCCTGGAAATCTGGAACGGCGCGGCATACCAGGAACTGCGCAAAAACATGGCCGGCGATCTGCAAGCACTCGCGTTATGCCGCAAGTGCGACCGCCTCGGACGAAAAACCATCGGCGGCCTGCCCCTGCAATATATGGCGACATTCCTGATTGACCACCTGCTCGGTTACGGCAAACTGCGCAAAATGCTGGGAACGCAGGAGCGCAACTGATTGGCTATGAAGATATTATTCCTTGCGCCTCATCCTTTTTACCAGGAGCGCGGCACGCCGATCGCGGTGGATTTGCTTTTGAAAACGCTCTCGGCCCGGGGCGACACGATTGAACTGGTAACGTTCCACGAAGGGGAAGAGAAACAATACGCCGGCGTAACCATTCACCGCATTCCCGCCCTGCCATGGGTCCGGAATATTCGGCCGGGGTTTTCGTGGAAAAAGCTGGCCGGCGACGTGCTGCTGGCTTTCAAGGCCCTGCGGCTCGCATCCCGGAACAGATTCCAGGTGGTCCATGCGGTAGAGGAATCGGTCTTTATCGCCATGGTCATCCGTTTTCTTTTCGGGGTGCCCTATGTGTTTGACATGGATTCCTCCATGCCGATGCAAATAATTGAAAAGATGCCGGCTTTATCGGTTGCGGCCCCGTTTCTGAGGTTTTTTGAGGCGCTGGCCGCGCGGAAATCCCGGGCGGTCGTGGCGGTTTGCGACGCGCTCGCCGATATCGCGCGCGCGGGGGGCGCCCGGCAGGTGTTTGTCCTGCGCGACATTTCCCTGCTCCCGGCCGGTTACGCGCCGTTGGCTCCGCCGACGGCAGCAGCGGCCCTGCCGGAAGTGGAACACCCCTGCCTGATCTACATCGGCAACCTGGAGGCTTATCAGGGCATTGACCTGATGTTGAAAAGCTTTGCGGCGCTGCTTAAATCCGAGCCCCGGGCCTGCCTGGAAATCATCGGCGGCAACGAAAAAACCATTGCGCAATACCGGCGGCAATGCGCGGATCTCGGCATCGCGCCGCGGGTGCGTTTTTTCGGCCCCCGGCCGCCGGCGGACATGGCCCGGTTCTTTACCCGGGCCGATATCCTGATCTCGCCGCGCGTCAAGGGCGTCAATACCCCCATGAAAATTTATTCTTACCTGCAATCAGGCAAGCCCGTCCTGGCCACGGATTTGCCGACGCATACCCAGGTTCTTGACGGCGCAACCGCCCTGCTCGCGGCTCCCGAGCCGGAGGCGTTTGCGGCCGCCATGCTGGAACTTGTGCGCAACCCGGCGTTGGGCCGCCAGTTGGCCGAGCGGGCCGCCGCGCTGGCCGGAGAAAAATACAGCTGGCGGGCTTATCAACACACAGCGCTTCAAATCTATCAACAAATAGAAAACGATGTCAAGCGCATGTCAGCTGATGCGCAGCGGCATTAAGACGTAGATAAAAGGAATATTGCTTTTCACCACGGCCGGACTGAGTTCATCCGTGAGCTCAATGGTAATGTCGTCGCTGCTGAGCGACTTTAGCGGATCCATGAGATAATTGGGATTAAAAGTCATGGTAACCGGTTTGCCCGAATATTTGACGGGAATCTGCTCGCTGGCTTCACCCACTTCGGTATTGGACGCCACGATCTGAAGCTGATTCTTGGCGATGGTAATCTTAACCGAGGGATTCTTCTCGTTGGACATGATGGCCGTTCTTCGCAGGGTGCCGATCAGTGGTTCGCGTTCCACCGTTACTTTTTCATCGCATTGACTGGGGATGACCAGCCGGTAATTCGGATAAACCCCTTCTATCAGTTTGGAAATAATGGTGCAGGCGTCCATTTCAAAAGAAACCATATTCTTAGTAAGCGATATCTTGACGGTTCCCTCCTCCTTAAGCGCCTTGATTAATTCATTGATTGTCTTGGTGGGAATAACAAAATCCATTTTCTGATCGGCCGGTATTTCTACCTCTTTTTCAATCAGCGCCAACCTGCGGCCGTCGGTGGCCACAACCATCATTTTTTGTTCCTTAATGCTGATAAAAACGCCATTCAATATCAGACGGCTTTCGTCATCCGAAGCCGCATAATTCGTTTTCTGGAGCGCGTCCTTGAGCAGGGGCTGGTCTATGGTGAATGAATGCGCTGTCTGAAACGGCGGCAATGCCGGAAATTCATCCGCTGAAATGCCGAGTAATTTATAGGAAGACTGACCGCATTGAATCATGGCCCGGTTTTTGTCTTCAATATAGAATTCAACGTTATCGTGCGGCAATTCGCGGATGATATTAAAGAGCATTTTGGCGTTAAAGCTGCCTGCCCCGGTTTTGGGAACTGCGGCTTGAAGAGAACAGATCATGCTGATGGATAAATCCGTGGCAAAAAGTTTTATTTTGTCCTTTTCCGCCGTAATCAGCACATTATAAAGAACCGGCAGGGTGGTGTGCGACACAACGACAGATTGAATCAATTGCAACCCTTTGATGAACTCGGTTTTCTGGATTGTAAATTTCATATCATGCTCTCTTATTATTATTTATTAGTTATTAAAATATTAATATTAGTATTAATAATGTAAATAGTGAATAAAACAATATAAAAATTTTATTATGAACCAGTTAAGAGATTATTTTTTTTTATAATGTTTATAATATGCTGTTTATAAACTGTTGTTTTCAGTGTTTATAATCTCATCGGAAAAACAGCGAATAACCGAATTTACAGGCTTTCAACACTGCTATCAACATTTTTATTGATGCATCGCGATAACTTTATGACGGTTTGTTTAAGTTGCGTGTCAAGTTTGACCTGGCGCTCAATCTTGTGGCAGGCGTGTAAAACGGTGGCATGGGTTTTGCCGAAAGCCATGCCGATCTCGGGAAAAGAAGAGTTCGTGAGCCGGCGGCAGAGATACATGGCAATTTGCCTCGGCAGGGCAATGTTTTGAGAACGATGCGAGCTGGTCATATCCGCCAGCCGGATATCAAAAAAGTCGGCGGTATTTTTTTGAATCATCGTTATGCTGACCGGATCGATGGACTCCTGTTCAATGCTGTCCCGCAGCAACTCCCCGGCCAGCGCAATGCTGATTTGTTTATTGTACAGCGAAGCATAAGTAACCAGGCGGGTTAAGGCGCCTTCCAGACGGCGGATATTTGACTTAATGCCGGAGGCGATAAAAGTTAAAACTTCCTCGTTTAAAGCAACGTTCATGGATTGCTGTTTAGAGCGGAGAATCGCCATTCTGGTCTCAAAATCCGGCTGGGTAAGCTCCGTCACCAACCCCCACTCAAACCGGGAAACCAGCCTTTGTTCCAGGCCCGATATTTCGGCGGCGGGACGGTCGCTGGTCATAACAATCTGTTTGTGGGCGTCATAGAGGACGTTAAACGTGTGGAAAAATTCCTCCTGCAGGGCGCCGGTTTTGGAGAGGAAGTGAATGTCGTCAATCAGGAGCAGATCGGTCCCCCGGTATTTATCGCGGAATTGTTTAATACGGTTGGTTCTCAGCGCATCTATGTAATCATTCATCAACGCTTCACAGGAGAGATAGCTGGTGCGCAGTTTTGATTTTTCAAACACATAGTGGCCGACGGCCTGCATTAAATGGGTTTTTCCCAGGCCGACCCCGCCGTAGATAAAAAGAGGGTTATAGGCCTTGCCCGGAGACTGGGCGACCGCCAGCGAAGAGGCGTGCGCGAAGCTGTTGGAGGAACCGACCACGAACGAGGCGAAAATGTATTTCGGGTTCAGGGAATTTTCCGCGCCGTTTGTTTTCCCGCTTTTTCTCGGGTGCCCCGGCTTGAAATCCCGCATCGGGCGGGAGGCGTCCGCGGCGGATTCGGCCCCGCTCTGCGGCTGGCCGGGCGACTCCGCGGTTACCTCAAACACGACTTTTATCTCCCGGTCGCAAACAAGATTGACAGCTTCCTTGATAAATGCCAGATAATTTTCTTCCAGCCAGGACTGGTAGAAATTGTTGCTGACATTCAGGACGAGCGTATTTTCCGTCAGCCGGTTCGGAGAAATTACCGCTATCCAGCGCGCAAAGATGTCTTCGTTGAGACGCTGTTTCAATAATTGGCTCGCCTTGAGCCAGATCGCATCGGCCTTAGTTGTCAAATGCCACCTCCCGCGTTAAGTTAAATAAATTCAATCCCGGCGGAAAAAATCCGGACATACCGGATATCAACCAGTAAATTCTCTGTTTCCTGCGCCGCGCAGCGTCCGCGCGTGTATTAACAGGTTATTAACAGCCTGTTTTACATCGCCACTGTCGTTACGACTCGGAGCATAATCAGGCGGGGCGCGCTCGGCAAGCTAAATCTTTCTCTGAAAACCAAAATTCAATCTATACAACATATTGTCGTATCCGAAAGCAAGATGCCCTTATGATGATTATTGCGCAATAATCATAAAATACCACGATGCGGCCAATACCCGGCTTTCCGGAAAATCACGCTGATTGTTTAAAAGAGCCGGGAAAAAAAAATGCATTTATGAACAAATCGGTTTTGCCTGCTGTTTGCGTCTTTTGGTTGGCCATTGGCGGGCGAAACGGGTCCTCAGTGGAGCGCCTTTCTTTGTTCAATCGGGATGTATTCCCGCGTTTTTTCTCCGGTATATATCTGGCGCGGGCGGACGATTTTGAATTGTTCGTTGTGGACCATTTCCCGCCATTGGGCAATCCAGCCGGGCACGCGGCCGATGGCGAAAAGCACTGTGAACATGTTGTAAGGAATACCCACGGCTTTCAAAATCAACCCGGAATAGAAATCAACGTTCGGATAAAGATGGCGTTCAATAAAGTAATCATCTTTAAGCGCCAGCTCCTCAAGCTGCAAGGCGATATCAAACAGCGGACTATTCATCCCGGGCTTTTTCAGCAGCTTGTGGCATGCTTTTTTCAGAATAAGGGCGCGCGGGTCAAAATTTTTATAAACGCGGTGGCCAAATCCCATCAGCCTTTCCTGCCGGGTCTTGTTCTTGGCGCGTTCAATAAATTCCGATGGTTTTGCCCCGTTGGCCAGGATATGTTCCAGCATGAGAATCACTTCCTGGTTCGCGCCGCCGTGCCGCGGGCCCCACAGAGCCGCCATGCCTGCCGAAATGACCGAATAGATGTTGGCCAGGCTGGAACCGACCAGGCGTACGGTGGAAGAACTGCAGTTCTGTTCGTGGTCGGCATGCAGAATCAGGAACAATTCCACGGCCTGGACAATTTCCGGGTCCTGTTTATAGTCCTTGACCGGCGAGGAGAACATCATGTTAAGAAAATTCTGGACATAGCGCAGTTTGATGGAAGGATAGACCACCGGCTCGCCGATTGATTTTTTGTACGAAAAAGCGGCCAAAGTGCGCACCTGTGAAATCAAATTCGCCATAAACTGCTCTTCAACGTCCGGATTGAGCACGTCCGGAACGGGATAAAACGTTGCCAGTGAAGCGACCATGGTAGTCAGGATACCCATGGGGTGGGCATGATGAGGGAAGGCGACAAAATAATGGCGCATGTCCTCGTGGATGAGCGACGATTCGTTCAGCCGGTCGGAAAAGACGGTTAATTCCTGCTTGGTCGGCAGTTCGCCGTGGATCAGCAGATAGGCGTTTTCCACAAACGTGGAATGTTCGGCCAAGTCTTCAATCCGGTACCCGCGGTGCTCTAAAATACCCTTCTCGCCGTTGATGTAGGTTATGCGGCTCTGGCAGTTGCCTGTGTTGACGTAGCCGGTATCCAGCGTGATGAGCCCTGTTTTTTCGCGCAGGGTGGAAATATTAATCGCCCTTTCGCCGTTTGTGCCGGTAACAATTGGAAACGTATATTCTTTTCCGTCAATGACCAGTCTGGCTGATTGCTCCATGGCGGCTAATTTCCGCGGCAAGGTTGTTTCTGTTAATAAGGTTTGCTTGCCGGATTGAATTTACATACATGATCGCGCCGCGGGTGTCCACAAAAAAAGACCGCTATTTTGAATTCATGATTACGCGGCGGATTCCCGCCCGGACGGGAAGCGGGCTGCGGCCGTTTCAGGGCCGGGGAGACGCCGGGGCTGGCGGGCCTTCCGGAAATTTGCCTTCCAGGGCGTCGGCCACGATTTTCTTGGTATCCCCCGGGAAGTCGCTTTTCAGAATCCATTTCAGAAACTTGGCGTTGTTCTGCGCCAGCTCGCGTAATTTCCGGCCGGCGTACTGCGCGCCGAAATTAATGACGATTTCGCCTGCGCTCCACTTCAGTTTCCCGGCCCGGTCCGCCCAGGCCGCGTCCCGTTTGAGGGCGCAATAATCGGCTAATTCCTCAATGGTTTGCGGCAGATCGGGGTATTTTTGCAATTGCGCTTCCAGCACTTTGATGGTGGCGAGCGTGTCGGCCTCGGCGCCGTGGGCGTTCACGTGTTTCTCGCCGCAGTAAAAGGAGAGCGCCGCCGTCAGGTCGCGCGGCTCCTTTTTGTGAAAAATACGCTGAGCGTCAACCACCCGGCAGCCGTCCGCGGGAAAGGCAAAACCGGCCCGGGCGAACTCCTCGGTCAGAATGGGCACATCAAAGCGCGCCACGCCGAATCCGGCCAAGTCGCAGTTCTTGAGCAGCTCAAAAACCGGTTCGGCAATCTGTGCGAACATCGGCAGAGAAACAACGTCGGCGTTGGAGATATGGTGAATGGCTTCCGCCTCGGGCGGAATCAGGATGCCGGGATTGCAGCGGAACACGTGTTTATCCCGCGCGCCGTCCGGCAGCAGCCTGATAACAGCCAGTTCAATGATCCGGTCCTGGCGCGGATTGGCGCCGGTGGATTCAATGTCTATAAAGGCCAGCGGACGATTTAAGTTTGACAAAAACATATCGGTGGACAAACTATCAGGAAATCGGACGGGAGGAAAGCATTTCTTGCAAGAAAGGAGACAAAAAAATCATGAAACCAGCTTTGGTTGTTATGGCGGCCGGCGTCGGCAGCAGATACGGCGGCCTGAAGCAGATTGATCCGGTCGGGCCCAATGGCGAGATTATCCTGGATTACTCGGTCTACGATGCCGTTCGGGCTGGTTTCGGCAGGGTGGTTTTTATCATTCGCCGCGATATAGAGCATGATTTCAAGGCGGTCATCGGCTCGCATTTCGCGGAACGGGTACAAGTGGACTACGTGTTCCAGGAATTAAACAACCTGCCGGCAGGTTGCAATGTTCCGGAAGGCCGTTCCAAGCCGTGGGGCACGGGCCAGGCCGTCCTCTCCTGCAAGGATGCCGTCCGGGAACCGTTCGCGGTGATTAATGCCGATGATTTGTACGGCGCGGAATCATACCGGATTCTGTCCGCCTATCTGGGCAGCCTGGAGCCGGAGAGCAATGCGCTGGCGCTGGTTGGTTTTAAAATCGCCAATACCCTTTCCGACCATGGCCATGTTACGCGGGGGATTTGCGAAGTGGACGCCAACCGCATGCTGGTAACCGTGAAGGAGCGGTTCAAGATTGAAAAAACGCCGTCCGGCGCCAGATATGAGGATGAAAACGGACAATGGATTTCCCTGCGGGGCGATGAATTCGCCTCCATGAACATGTGGGGTTTCACGCCGGCCATCTTCCAGTTCCTGGAGCGGAAATTTCCGGGCTTTTTGCAACAGGCGGGCAACAATCTCAAGGCCGAGTTTTTGATGCCTGCCGTTGTGGATGAGCTTATCAAGGAAAACAAAATCACGGTAAAAGTCCTGGACACTCCCGCCCGGTGGCTCGGGGTCACCTACAAGGAAGACAAGCCCGAAGTCGCGCGCCAGGTGGCCGCGCTCGTGCAGGCGGGTGTTTATCCCTCGCCGCTCTGGAGATAAGGCAAGGCGGGAGGCGGAAGGAAGAGGCAAAGAGGCGGCAAATCCTGCATTCTTTGTTCAGTATTCTGTATTTTCAGGCAATCCCGCGTTCCAACTCGCCGTGGCGGCGCAAGGCGCGCTTGAGGATTTTGCCGGCGGCGTTTTTCGGCAGTTCGGGCATGAAAATGATTTTTCGCGGGATTTCATGCCGGCCGAGGTTGTCACGGCAGAAAGCGCGCACTTCGTCGGAAGTAATCTCCCGGCCCTCCGCCGGCGCGATGAAGGCCACGGGTATTTCGCCGTGCATTTTGTGCGGCTCGCCGACCACGGCGCATTCCTTTACGCCGGGCACATGGCTGATCACTTCCTCAATCATACGCGGGTAAATATTCATGCCGTTGACGATGATCATGTCCTTCCGCCTGTCCAAAATGCTGAAGTAGCCGTCGTCATCCTCGGTCCCCAGGTCGCCGGTGCGGAACCATGCGCCGAAAAACGCTTCCCGCGTTTCATCCGGCAGTTTCCAGTAGCCTTTCATGACGTTCGTCCCGCGCACGCAAAGTTCTCCGATTGTTCCATGGGGCAGGTCCCGGCCCTGTTCATCCATGATTTTCATTTCCACACCCGGCACTGGTTTGCCGACCGTGCCGGCCTTGCGCTTGCCGCCGATCGGGTTCACGCAGGTTACCGGCGAACATTCCGTGGGGCCGTCGCCTTCATGAATCCTTTTCCCGAAACGTTGTTCAAACCTTTCCATCACCGCCACCGGCAGGGCCGCTCCGCCCGAAACGCACAATTTCAGCGGCGCAAAGTGCGCGGTGAACCGGTCGTGCAGATGCAGGAGGGCTATATACATGCTGGGCACGCCCAGGAAAACCGTGATGCGCTCGCGCATAATGGTTTCGGCGACCAGCGCCGGATCAAAACGGGGCAAAGGCACAATGGCCGCCCCGTATATGAGCGGGGCAAGCATGCCGGCCGTGGCCGCAAAGGCGTGAAACATAGGCAGGACCACCAGGAAACTCTCTTTGCCCGGCTCAAGCTGCAGAGCCGCCTGGACGCTGCGCGTGTTGGCGCTCAAATTGCGGTGGGTGAGCATGGCTCCTTTCGGCCGGCCGGTTGTGCCGGAAGTATAAAGAATGGCGGCCAGGTCGTCCGCTGGGTTAATCATGATTCCCGGGTGCGTTTTTTCGCATTTGAGCATTTCTGACCACAGAATATCCGCCGGATCGGTATGGGCGGCGCCGATTAAAACGCTGGTTTTCAGACTTGGCACATGCGGCTTGATCAGCGCCGCGTTGGCGGCAAAAACCTCGTGGTAGATGAATGCTGATATTTCCGCGTCGTTGAAAATAAAGGCGATTTCCTTCGGGTTCAGCAGCAGGTTGACCGGCACAACAACAGCGCCGCATTTAAGAATACCCAGATAGGCCAGGACAAAGAACTCAGAATTGATGCAATATAACCCCACGCGGTCGCCCTTTTTTATGCCCCGCGCCATCAAGGCTGAAGCCACGCGGTCGCTCAGCAAATTTAGCTCCGCATGGGACAAAATTTTGCCGTTGCAAACAATTGCCCGGCCGGAGCCGTAATTCCGGGCCGCGGCGCAAAATATGTCAACCAGAGATTCCGAATGCATGGGGCTGATTTTTGCACGCCGCCGGCGGTAAATCAATGTTTTTTAACGTCCGGATTTTTACCTGATTTTGATTATGTGCTTTTGTTTTTCATCACCATGAGGGCGGAAGGTTGCCTGTTCATTGCATGAAATATGCGGGATGATTTTGCCGGCGGGGCGGGAGACCGGCGGAAGGAAAAGTTTTGACAGCGCGCGCGGATACATTATGCTTTCCGCCGGCGGTCTTTTCACGCCGGAACACAAGCGTGGCTCTGTCCGGCGGCCATGCCGCCCATGCCATGATGCATAGACATTTATTAACGCTCCTGTTGATGGCCGGCATTTTGCCGTGTTATGCCCGCGGCGAAAGCGGGGATGCGGCAGAAATGTTCCGCCGGAATTGCGCGGCCTTGGCTCAAAACGCGGAACAGGCCGGCTCCATGGCCGTGGCCGGCCGGGACGGCTGGTTCTTCCTGACCGGGGAACTCCGGCATATCGGCGCGGGAACATTCTGGGGCGAAGCCGCGGCCGGCGTCAGCCGGGCCGCCAAACCGGACGCCGCCGATCCCCTGCCGGCCATCCTTGATTTTAACGGCCAGTTGAAGAAAATCGGAGTGGAATTAATTATTGTTCCGGTGCCGCCCAAAGCGGTTGTTTACCATGAAATGCTGCCGGGTGCGACTTCCGGGGTTGCAACCGTCCGGCTGGATGCGGTGCACCGTGATTTTTACGCCCACTTGCGGGCACGGGGAGTTGCCGTGCTGGATTTAACCGATTGTTTTCTCCGGAGCAAAAACGCCTCCAAAACGCAGGAGAGCTTATACTGCCGCCAGGATTCGCACTGGTCGGGCAGCGGCTGCGTGCTGGCCGCCGAACAGATTGCGGCGAAGGTGAATCCTTTTCTCGGCGCTGGCAGCCCGGCCGCAAATCCTTTCAAGAGCGAGTGGCAAACGGTTGAAATCCAAGGCGATTTATGTCGCGCGTTCAAAGATCGGAATATTTCCCGGGAAACCATCCGGGTAAGAAAAATAACCGGGACCGTCTCGGACGAGACGGTTGCATCCGGCGTTTCCGGCAAAATTATCTTGCTGGGCGACAGTCATAATCTTGTTTTTCACGCCGGGGATGATATGCTGTGTTCGCGCGCCGGTCTTCCCGATCAGCTTGCGTTTGAATTGAAGCAGAAAATTGATCTGGTTGCTGTGCGCGGTTCGGGCGCCACGCCGGCGCGCGTCAACCTGATGCGCCGCGCCCGGCAACATAAAGGCTATTGGCAGAACAAGCAATGCGTCATTTGGTGTTTTGCGGCCCGGGAATTCACCGAAAGCGACGGCTGGCGCAAGGTGCCGATTGAATAACAACACCGCATCTGCGGAAAAGCATCCACCCCGGCCGCGCGGCAGGCTTGTTTGTGC
>JAQUQV010000029.1 GCA_028715905.1 Kiritimatiellia bacterium | reverse complement strand
GCCGGTTCCCGGCGGCGGTTCTATCCAGTCCCTGCAAAAAGATAACGCTGCTTTATGCGTAAAACGCCGGCAAATGCCACGTAAAGCGCCATTGTCCGCCTTGCCGGAAAATGAATGGCCACGGCAATTATTGCCCTTGGCAAAGGATCAGGGTTCAGTTTGCGGCGGGCGGCTGGTTTTGAACCGCAGACGACAGTTCGTCAATCCTGATGAGGGTGTGGTGCAGGGAGGGATAGCTGCGGATTTCCATGTTTTTTATCATCCAACGTTCCGATATTTTCTTGATGTTTTTGACGGCCATCCGCCTTTGCAGTTTGCCGTCGCGGTCAATATCCTCCATCTGAATGAGCATCAATAACTGCGCATCAATCCAGATCACCTTGGAATTTGCAATTCGCGATTCATGATTTGCGGCGGCCGGGTCGGTCTGGCCGGGGAATTCAATCACATAACAATCGCGGCCCCGCAGGTTTTCCGAGCGCAAAGTCCGCCCGTCCGTCCGCCAGAGGAACAAGAGGCCGAGATCGTTCCAGGTTACGTCCGTGTCCCTTATAAATTTGTCCGCCGCCGGCGCCGCGGCGGGCTGAAGCGGATTGCCGCGCCGGTATGCAAACAGGGGGGCGGCTCCTTTGTTCATGCTGATAATCATCTGTTCGTCGGTTGTTCCAAAGGCATCGCTTATCTTGTAAAGGGCCTTGGCGGAGTCTTCCGTGAATTTCAGGGTTATTTCAATATAACCGGCGCGTTCCAGTTTGCCGATTCGCCCGCCGCTCAGAATCTGGCCCTTTATGAAAAGCTCTTCCCGCGGCAAATTTGCGCGCGCCTGCGCCAGTATTTCCGCCGCGGGAGGCAGGGGGGCTGTCCGCTCCGCGGGGTCTGTTTCCGGGCTTTGCCCTGCTGGTTTTTCCGTTAGGGCCGGCCGGCCATTTTCAAGGGCGCCGGCGCGGTCGCCGGCCCGGGCCGGGATGGGCCGGGCTCCAATTAAAGCGGCCCAAAGCAAAACAAGGAGCGTGAAACGGGAAACGCGCAACGCGCGGCGTGTAACGGGAAGCGGAAAGCATGGCGGGATGCGGATAGCAGAAATCATGGCACGGCGCCGAAAGGCATTGATTCAAGAAGTTTCAAACGCGCTTTGGCCTCTTCCACGACATCCCGGTCCGTGTCGCGCGCAATGATGCCGGCCAGGATTTCGGAGTCGGTTATTTTCTGAACGGCGGCGCGGCGCACGGCGGGGTCAATATCTTCCAGCGCGATTTTGTTGATCACGAGCGGGTCGTTGATATGTTCCAGGGCCGCCTTGCGGACAGGCCCATAGGGATCGTTGCGGGCAATATCGCTCAAGATGCGTTTGTTGGTCAGTTCGTTGATGGTCAGCAGGCGCACGGCGGCATTGGCGTTGCGGGCCAGTTCTTCCAGAATCCCCTGATCGGTTATCCGTTCAACGGCCGTCTGCCGGACAGTGCGATGCGAATCCGAAACTGCAATTTTCTTCAATACGGCCTGGTCAATCAGGCGCGCGACCGCCGCCGCCCGCAGTTCATAACTGCTGTCGTTTGCGGCGATATCTTCCAGAATAGCCTGGTTGGCAAGACGTTTTATCGCGCCGGAACGCACCCCCTCGTTTTCATCGCTCAAGGCGGCGGCGGCCAGGGCGGCCTGGTCGTTTACATTTGCCGCGGCTGTTATTCTGACCTGCGGGTCTTCGTCAAATATGAGCGCGTTTTTCAGGGCTTCCTGGTCGGTAATCTTGCGGGCGGCGGTTGCCCGGACCAGGGGCGAAGGATCATTTTCCAGGAGACCGCCCAGCTGCCCGTCCTCCAGCTCTTCGGCGGCGGCGGCCCTGACTTCCTCGTCCGCATCGGTGCGGGCGATATTATAGAGGTCTTCGGTGTCATTGATTCTGCTTGCGGCGGTCTTGCGCACGAGCGGGGCCGGATCGCTGCCGGCGATTTTCAGGAGCAGGCGTTCGTTGTTGATGCGTCTGACCGCCAGGAAGCGGATAAAAGGATCGGGATCCCCGCCGGCAATTTTCGCCAGAAGATCCTGGGAAGCCACCTGTTCTATGGCCGTTTTCCTGATATCGCGGTCGGGATCATTCAGCGCCAGTTCGGCCAGGACCGGCTGGCTGGTAATCTGCCGGATGGCGGCGCGGCGGACGAGCAGGTCTGAATTTTTTTCGGCGATATTAACCAGCAGTTTCTGGCTGGCAATGCGGCTGACGGCGGCAATCCGCACAAAAGATTCGGAATTGCTCATGGCAACCCATGCCAAAAAATCGTTTGATTTCAGTTTTTCAACGGCCGCGCAGCGGATCATGACGTCGCTGTTGTTCATGGCGGTGTCAAAAAACACCGGGTCATTTTTTGTTTTTTCAAGGGCCGCCAGGCGCACCAGCGATTCGGAATTGGAAGCGACGATGTTTATTAACGCTTCGTGATTTTTGAGGCGCGCAACCGCCGCGATGCGCACGTCGGGCGCAGGGTCGGCGGCGGCGATTTGCGCGAGGATAACCTGATTGGTCAGGCGTTGAACGGCGGCCGCGCGGACGTCTTGCTCCGGGTCGGTGCGGGCGATTACGGTAAGCCGCTCCTGGTTGCGGGTCGTGATGGAAACGGTTCTTTCCTGGTCGCCTTTGACAATATCTCCGGTTACGCGCACGCCGTTGCTTTTGCGCAGGGTGGGGGCGCAACCCGGCGTCAGAAGGGCTGAGAGCGCTCCGGCGATTGCGAGATAATAGAATAAATATTTCTTATGCACCCTGTTGCATTCGGATTCAGGCTGATTTGACAATAGCGGATTTTGAGACGTATGTCATCAGTTTTAAGGCCAATTTGGCCGCCGTGTATTCACAGAGGGGGGTTCCGGCGAGGGGGACGACCTCCACAATGTCCGCGGCGATGATGGTCCGTTTCTGGCAGATGCGCCGCAGGAGCCGCAGGAGCGTCCACCACGCTAATCCGCCCGGTTCCGGCGTGCCCGTGCCGGGCATGACGGAGGGATCCAGCACGTCGGCATCAATTGACAGATAAACCTTTTTTTCCAAGGCCGCCGCGAGCCGGTCCATCCATTTGTCATTTTTTTCGGCGATGATCTCGCGCGCCCAGTGGATTTTCAGGCGCCGCCGTTGGATGAGGTCATATTCTTCGCGGCAGAGGCTGCGGATGCCCGCATGCACGACCGGCACGCCTGTTTCCATAACGCGCCGGAAAACGCAGGCATGGGAGAGACGGTTGCCGCGGAAGCTGTCGCGCAGATCAAGGTGGGAGTCCAGGTTGAGCACGCAGATATCGCCATGGGCGGTTTTTGCCGCCGCCGCAAGCGGCACGGTAACCGTGTGTTCCCCGCCGAACGACATCAGGAATCGGCCTGATCGCAGGACCGGTTCGGCCGCGCGGC
This sequence comes from Kiritimatiellia bacterium, assembly GCA_028715905.1. Taxonomy (NCBI): domain Bacteria; kingdom Pseudomonadati; phylum Kiritimatiellota; class Kiritimatiellia; species Kiritimatiellia bacterium. Next base: position 26,344 of record JAQUQV010000029.1, on the reverse strand, counting down.
GGATGCGGGCAAAAACTTCGGCGGCGCCGGCGCCGCGGCATTTTATGGCCGGCAGGGTCTGGACTTTCAGTCCCTGCGGGCAGAAGAATTCCTCGTCAAACATTTCCATTTGCGTGCTGGCGTTCAGAATGGCGGCCGGCGCTTTGCCCGTGCCGCGGCCGAAACTGACGGAACGTTCAAACGGGATCGGGAGGACGGCGAAAGGGGCGCGCGGGTTGCGCGTGCCGTCCGGATCAAATTCAAGGAAATGCTTTTTCATTTTTTAAGGGAACAGGTTAATTTTCAAAATAGGTGTAGCCGCGCATGCCGTCTTCATAGGCCGACATGATCTCGCGGCGGTCCTCGGGGGTGATGCGGTTGGCGCGCACCGCCTTTTCCGCGATGGCCCTGACGTTTTCAATCATATCGCGCGGGTCATATTCCACATAAGAAAGCACATCCGCGACCGTGTCGCCCGCGATTTCGTGGGCGTATTCAACGCGGCCGTCTTTCCCCACGCGCACATGCAGAACATTGGTGTCGCCCATCAGGTTATGAAGGTCTCCCAGTGTTTCCTGGTAGGCGCCCACCAGAAAAACGCCGAGGTAATAATCTTCCCCGCGCAGATCGTGCACCGGCAAGGTGGATTTGACGTCATGCAGATCAATAAACCGGTCAATTTTTCCGTCCGAATCGCAGGTAATATCGGCCAGAATGGCCTGTCTGCAAGGCATTTCATGCAAGCGGTGAATTGGTATTACCGGGAAGAGCTGGTCTATGGCCCAGGAATCGGGGAGGGATTGGAAGACGCTGAAATTACAGTAGTAAAGGTCGGCGACGGCCGTTTCCAGTCCCTGCAATTCTTCCGGAACATACTTGCGCTCTTTGCTTTCTGACGCGATTTTACAGATTATGTCCCAGAAAATATTTTCGGCAAAGGCCCTTTCGCGGAGCGTGAGATTGCCGTGTTCAAAGAGGGAGCGGATTTCGTCGCGGTAATAGACGGCGTCGTGGTAGCATTCCTGCAGATTTTTGGTGGAAAGCGAGTTGCGCACGTCGAGCAGGTTGTTCAGCATGTTGTTGAAATTATCGGGAATCTGTTCCACGCTCCCGGGCGGTTCAAATTTGCTTGAACCCAGAACGTTGAAAACCAGCACCGAATGGTGGGCCACAAGCGCCCGCCCGGATTCGCTGATAATATCCGGGTGCGGTATCCCCGTTTCGCTGGCGACGTTCATGATCGCCTCCACCACGTCGGCCGCGTATTCCTGTTCGGTGTAATTGCGGCTGCTGGCAAAATTGGTGTGCGAGCCGTCGTAATCCACCGCCAGTCCGCCGCCGATGTTGAGCATTCCCATGGCGGCGCCTTCCTTTACCATTTCGGCGTAAAGGCGGCATGCTTCCCGCAGCGCGGAGCGGATATTTCGGATATTGGATATTTGCGAGCCGAGGTGGTAATGGAACAACTGCAGGCAGTCCAGCATGTTCTCCTTGCGGAGGCGGTCAATTATTTCAATGATCTGAACCGCGTTGATGCCGAACATGCTGCGGTCGCCGCCGGAGCCATCCCAGTGCCCGCCCGCGCGGCTGGAGAGTTTTATGCGCACGCCGAGGCGCGGTTTGATGCCCTTGCGCGCGGCGCGTTCCAGGATAACGGGCAATTCATCCTGCCGCTCAATCACAATAATCGTCTGCTGCCCCATTTTGAGGGAATTCAGGGCCAGATCAATAAATTCCTCGTCTTTGTAGCCGTTACAGATGATCAGGGCCTCCGGGTCGTCCGTAAAAGCAATTGCCGACATCAGTTCCGCCTTGCTGCCCGCCTCCAGACCGTGGTGAAAAGGCCGCCCGAATTCCACGATTTCGGCGACAACCTGTTTTTGCTGGTTGACTTTTATGGGGTATACCCCGCGGTAGCTCCCCTTGTAATTATAATCGCGGATGGCATTGTTAAAACATTCATAAAGCTGGGCAATGCGCGAGGAAAGGATATCCGCAAACCGCAGCAGAACCGGCATGTTATGCCCGCGCGCTTTCAAGCCGGCGATAAGGTCCATAATGCTGATGGCAAGCGGGCTGTTGTGGCCGCCGGGCCGGACAATTACCTCGCCTTTTTCGGAAATGTCAAAATAGCCGATCCCCCAGTTCGTGATGCCGTAAAGGTCGGCCGCATTTTCCAAAGTCCAACGGACCAGGACTTCTGGCTTCATTCTCTTTCTCCGTCTCCCGTGCTGTTGATGGATGTGTTCCGGTTCTTTTGAAAAGGGAAATTACTATAAAATGATGATTTGACAATGGAATTTTTCATGCCGCCGGGACGCGTTGAATGCGCCGGCCGAAACCGCACCCGATTTCGTGGGGGATTGTGCCGAGGCGCCCGGCCATGGATTCCATGGAATGCGGATCCTCGCGCCGGTTGCTGACAACGCAGACGGAAGAACCGGTGACGGCTTCCTGCATATCGGTTAAATCAACAATCGTCAAATCCATGCTGACCCGGCCGATGACCGGCGCCAGTTTGCCGCGAAAACCAACCATGCCCTTGTTTGACCATTGCCGCGAATAACCATCCGCATAACCGAGCGGCAGCAGGCCGATGCGCGTCCGGCGTTTGAACCGGAAGGTGTGTCCGTAACCGCAGGCGGTCCCTTTTTTTACCCATTTGACGAGCACCAGCGGCGCCTCAATCCGCATGGCCGGGACAAGTTCATCCGCGCCTTTTACCGGCCGGCCGCGGTAACCGTAGATTGCCCGGCCGGGCCGCACCAGGTCAAAACGCGCCGCGGGCAGGCGGAAGACGGCGCTGCTGTTGGCCATGTGCCGGAGCGGAATATTGAAACCGAGGGATTTGATTTGATCCAGAATGGCGTTAAAGACGGCCAATTGTCCGCGCATGCAATCGTAATTTTTATCATCCGCGCAGGCCGGATGGCTGTAAATGCCTTCAATCTTCATCCCTGTAATCGCGGCGGCTTTAAGCAGTAAGGAGGGGATTTCGTCCGGCAGGCAGCCGCTGCGCCCCATGCCCGTATCGGCTTTGATATGCGCGTAAAGCGGTTTGGAACCCGCGGCCGATGTTTTTGCAATCAGGGCGAGAACATCGTCATTGGCCAATGACGGCCGGATTTCCATCCGCCGCATCAGGTTGATTTGTTCGGTCAGTTCCCGCGCCGGGGCGTATCCGGCGAAAGGGCGCATCACGATAATCGGCTCGCGCACTTTTAAACCGCGCAGTTCCAGCGCTTCGTTAAGAGTGGCCACCCCCCAGAATTTTATTTTCATTTTTTGCAGCGCCTTTACGACCAGCGCCGCGCCGTGTCCGTAGGCGTCCGCCTTGACCATGGCGCAGAGCGGAGCGCCGGCTGCTGTTTTCTGAATAAGCCGGACGTTACGGCGCAGCGCCGAGCGGCTGATATAGGCTTTGACCAATTGTTCCATGAATGCCGGCCGGGTTTATCTGTAGCAGTTCAGCTCACACGTTTTGAATCAAGGAAGTCGTGCGGTCCATCATTTTCAGGAGAAAGCGCTGGAGAAACAACAGGCAGTCAAATCCGAACGCCGCCAAAAAGGCGGCGACGATTGCGCAAAGCAGGGGCGAGCCGCTCTTGAAAAAAAGATAATAAAAGGGGTAAAAAGGCACGATAAGCGCGAGCAGCCCGTCAAACATGTTGTCCTTGACGGCGAGGAACACGGCCGTAAGATACAGGATGCCGACGGCGATCATGCCGTATTGTTTCAAAATATCCGGCGCAATGGCCGGCCAGCCTTCAAAAAAACGGATATAGACCAGCCCGCCCCCCAGCAATATGAAAAGAAACCAGCTGAAAGCGAGCCGTATGTTTTGCCGTAAGTTCTGTTTGGCTTTGTTCCGGCGGCGGGCCTTTTCCAGCGCCGGGGCGGCGAAAGCGGAATCAACGGAATTTTCAGAAGTGTTTGCGCCGGATTCCGCCGGCGGCTCGTAGTAATTCTTTTTCAGTTTCAGCCCGTGCGGCTTGACGTAATTTTCCGGCATAATTTTTTTTCTCCCGTCCGGTTGAGTTTAACACCCGAATCTTACGCGATTTTCGCGCAAGATTCGGACATAAAACTGTTTCACCCGCCGGGCAAGTTTTCAACGGTTGATTTTCAGGTTTCCTGGCCGCCGGTTGCTGAAAGCTGTTGTCCCGCCGTCCCGCGCGCGGTTTGTTTGTCCGTCTTTCCATGGCCGGCCGGGCGCGGGGCGGCGGATTCCCGCTCCGGTTTACCCTGCGGCACGGGCGGCGGCCGGGAAGACGCTGGGTTTTTGCCGGGCATGGCGCGGTTGGGAAGGGACAGGGCGCCGTTCATAAATTCAATGACATGTCCGCGGTCAATCAGCCATACCAGGGGGTCAATTATTCCGGTAATGGCCGTTGATTCCGGCGGCGTGCCTGGAACAAGGGCGGCCACCAGGTCCTGGCGCGTTTTGCCGGCATTGTTTAGGATCCACTCCAGGATGCCGCGAATAGCGTCGGTCGTTTGCCCGGGTTCAATCGGGTGTGGTTTGACGGCGCTGACAAAGGTTATTTTCGCGTTTTTGAATATATGCAGGCCCAGCCGGCGGAATCTTTTCAGGATGGCGGAAGCCATATTGATTGGGAAACGCGTCTCTTTTTGCCAGGCCGCCTGAATCAACAGTCTGATGGCGCGGTCGTCCATAGTCTGGCTTGTGGTCGCCGGCACTATGAATTTATGGCCGGCGCGGACCAGCGTGGGCGCATAATTTTCGGCGAAATGCGTGTCCAGCAAAGCTTTGCGTTCAAAAACCAGCGGCTCTTTAAGGAGTTTTGTGCGGTAGATCGTTTTGCGCGCGGCCGCCTTTTTCCATTGTTCAATGGCGGCCGGGTCGGTTTCGTTGGTTATTTGCTTGCGGTACTGTTCAAGCGGCATGTGCGCGAAACGCGTCCGGTGCAGTTCCTGCAATTTTTCGCTGAATTCATGGTGATTGGGCGGGCCGAGCAGTTCGCCGCTTAAAGTGCAGCGGGCAACGCATAAGAAATTTCCCTGAGGCGGTTCGCAATCCTTTTCTTCGCAATCATAGAAAAGGTTCAGATGCTGGTTCAGGCCGTGCGCCAGGGCCGCGGATTTATCCATAAAAAGCGCCCGGCATGCCAGGCATTGATAGAGCGCCTGCGCCGGCTGTCCGTCCCGGCCGCTGGTTTCAATGGCGGCGGCGTAAAATTCCGGCTTGCTCAGGAAGGTGGCGGCTATCTCAAAAAGCGAATAAGCGCGCCGCGTTCCGGCCAGTTGTTTAACCAGGGGTTTTAAGCCGTTTCGTTCGGGAATAAAAGAGACGGTGAACTCCGGCAAAGCCGCCGCGGGAGCGGAATTTTTGTTTTTGCCTTCGGTTGATGCCGGACGAAATGTTTTCCGGGCATGTTCGCGTTTTCCGGCGCGGTTGCCGAACCGGTTTTCGGGTCCGCCCCGGAAAGGAGTTTTCGCCCGCCCCCGTTTCAAAGCTGCGTCTTGCCGCGGGACTGTTCCGGAAACGCTCCACTTCTCCGGCAGTTTCCGGGCCCAGTCCGGACTGAAGGTAAGATCAATGCTCTCGGATGCCTTTTTATCCATGTCTTTGTGTCTGGGCGAAATGGAGTTGAAGGCGATTCCAATTGTCAAGATTGCGCATACTGCTCTTTGCGTTCCGCATTTCTTCAGCCTTCTCTTTTTTCTTCTTCAATCCCCCGCCGGTTGGGCCGTTCCGGAGAATTCGGGCCGGATGGTAGAACTTTATCCATTATGGCTGAAGAAAACTCGTTTGCCGTCCGGCGCATTTCATTCAGTGCCCGGCCGATCTCCCGCGCAAAACCGGGCAGTTTTTCCGCTCCAAACAGAAGCAACACGGCCGCCAGAACAAGCAGAATTTCCGGCGCTCCGAGCGAGCTGAAAATAAACCCCGTGGAACAAAACCTGACTGCAATTGGAAACATAACCGCCCGCCGCGAACCTGGCGGCTGGATTTCCGCGCGCCGCCATGAACATATGTTTAACGGAGCGAGGCCTGATTGGTCCCGCGGCCGCCGCTTCGGCGGAGCGGCCTTTCAGAGACAGAACCAGCCTCTCCACGGCCTGTTTTCTGCCGCCAAAGAATTCCACCGCTGCGTCAATTTTTAAAAAAGACAAATTCGCTTCGGCGATTCAGGCTCCAGGCCGACTCATCGTGTCCCGGGTCAACGGGCCGTTCTTTGCCATAACTTTTGGTCTGAATATTTGCGCCGTCAATGCCTAAACCTATTAAATAAGCCCGGACTGCCAGGGCGCGCCGTTCGCCGAGGGCAAGATTGTATTCGGCGCTGCCGCGCTCGTCGCAATGGCCTTCAATGATTACGCCAACTCCCTGATTCCCTTTGAGATAATCGGCGGCCGCGTCTATTTTATGCCGCTCTAATTCATGAACCTGGGCGCTGTCATACCCAAACAATACCGCGTCGTATTTGACCGAGGTCAGGATGTTCAGCTGACCCTCGGGCCGTTCGGCCAGGCCGTATTCATCGGTTGTTCCGACGGTGCCGCCGATATTGTCGCTGGCGCGGCGGCCGCCCTTGCGGTCCCGGCAACTGGTCATGCAAAGCGAAGCGGCAAGCAAGAGAACGACAAGAGCAAACCAACGGTTTTTTGTCATGCTTTCCTCCAATTTATGGTTTTATATATTTTCCCGAGCAATCAGGAGAAAACCAATCCCCTTTTACAGATTCACGAAGCAGATTTATACAAGAGGGGCCAAGAGTGTCAACAATAAAAACGCGGGAATTGTAGTTTTGCTTGCGCACGCAGAAAATGTGGCGACCGTCGGGCGCCCAGGAGGGATCTTCGTAGGAGGCATCGGGCGGAGTTATCTGTTTGGTTTCGCCGGCGGCGGGATTGAAGACATATAATTGGAACCTTCCTCCGATGAAACTGCTGTAGACGATATAGCCGTTGGGTCCCCAGTCGGGGTCAACATTCTGCGATCCGCCCACGGCAATGCGGCGCGGTTCGCCGCCTTCCTGGCCGATAATATAAAGCTGCGGCGTGCCGGACGAGTCGGAGACGAATACAATCTGCCTGCCGTCCGGCGACCATGAAGGGCTTGCTTCCGCCGCCCTTTTGGAGGCGGTGAGCCGGGTCAGGCGTTCGCTGTTGATATCCATGATGAATAAATCCGGATTGCCGTCCTTGGAAAGAATAAGCGCCAGTTTGCGCCCGTCCGGAGAGAACGCCGCGCTGGCGTTCAGTCCCGGAAAACCGGCCAGGCACTGCCGCCGGCCGCTCTGCATGGTAATCAAAAAGACTTCGGGGAACTGCGTGCGGTAATAGGAGGTATAGACGATTTGTTTGCCGTCCGGGCTCCAGCGGGGGGCGAGGCTGATGGCGTTGTCGCGGGTCAATTGCCGCAGGTTAAATCCGTCGGCATCGCAGATGTACAACTCTTTCTGTCCCGTGCGGTTGCCGACCAAAACGATTTTTGACGACGCCATGCCGGGCTGGCCGGTCAGGGCAAACACGAGGTCGTCCGCCAGCTGATGGGCCAATGAGCGCGCCTCTTCTTTCCCGCCTTTGTATGTTTTTGAAAAAAGCCTTGCCCGCGTCATGGTGTTGTAGGCCTCACTGCGGACAACGAGGCGCGCCCCGCCCTCTTCCGCGCCGCCGATGAGCGTAAATTCAGGCCGGGCCGGGCCGGCAAGTTTAAACCAACCTGAGCGCGTTAAATCCGATTCCAGCGTCCGGCGGAAGACGAGCGAGGCGTTGTCCGCGCCGCTCTTGAAGCCGGAGATATCCAGAAAGGCGGCTTCGCTTAATCCTTTGGTTACCCGTATCTGGGCCGGACAGTCGGTAAGCGCCGCCAGGAAAAGCGCGGAAACGACGACAGCTGATATAAAGTGTTTCATAAGAATCAATTTAGCAGGAAAGACGGAGGAATGGGAAGAAAAAAATCTTAACATAATTGCCTGTTGCATAAAAGTAACCTTATCCTTTTGTTTTTGCAATCATAAAAAAAAATGGTAAAGTGCGGTTTCATTCAGATCGCATTCGCAGCCGCGCCATGAAGATTGTTGACAAATATATCTTTGGACAGTTTATCGTGCCCTTTATCTATTGCCTGCTGGCCTTCAGTATGTTGTTTGTCATTGCCGACCTGTTTGATCATCTCTCCGATTTTATTGAGGCCCGGACGCCTCTGCCGGATGTGTTGCGGTATTATCTCTTTGTCATGCCGTCTCTGCTGGTCTACATCGTCCCCATTTCGCTGTTGCTGGGATTGCTTTACAGCCTCTGGCAGTTGAGCCGCCACAACGAATTGACCGCGTTGCGCGCCTGCGGCGTCAGTTTTTACCGTATTGCCGCGCCCATATTGCTGGTCGGCCTCGTCGTCAGCATGTTGATCAGCGTTTTACAGGAAACCGTCGCGCCCCATTCCACTTACTGGGCCTGGCAGTTTGTTAACCAGCAGAAAAAAAGCGGCGATTTTGCCGCCAGTCATGCGTCCGATTTGCCATATAAGAACGATGATCAGCGGCGCATCTGGCTGATTCGCCGGTTTGACCTCGCGAATTACGACATGCAGGGCGTCCGTGTTGTCCAGCAGCGCCCGGACGGGTCCGACATGGAAGTGGTTCTGGCGGAAGAGGCTAAATTTTTTGACGGACGATGGTGGTTGTTCAACATGAGTGTTCAGAAATATGATTTTTACAACAACCCCGTCGGCGCTCCGACCCATGAGCCGTTGCGCCAGATGGTTGAGTGGAATGAAACCCCCGATGATTTCATGCACGAGGTCAAAAACATGGAGTTTCTTTCCGCCCGCGACCTGGGCCGTTTCCTGGCCACCCGCAAAAACCTTTCGGATAAAACCCGCGCCCGCATTCTGGTTGATTTGCATGCCCGGCTGGCGATGCCCTGGACATGCCTGGTGGTCGTCCTCTTCGGCATTCCGTTCGGCGTGCGCACGGCCCGCAGGGGCGCGCTGATCGGGGTAATCTTTGCCCTGCTCACTTTTTTTTCGTTTTATTTTCTGATGACTTTCGGCCAGTGGCTCGGCAAGGAGCAGTTTCTGGTCCCGGTTGTCAGCGCGTGGATGCCTAATATTTTCTTTTTGTTGCTTGGAAGTTTGTTAATGCTGCGGACGCGCTGAGCCGGCCGCCGCTTTATGATTGATGAATATCCTGATTGTCCCCAACAGCTTCAAGGGTTGTTTAAGCGCCGCTCTGGCCGGCGCGGCCATTGCCGCCGGCGTTCGCAAAGTCGTTCCCTCCGCCGAAATCAGAATTATGCCGCTTTCGGACGGCGGCGACGGCTTGCTGGATGCCTGCCGCCTTTGTCTCGGCGGCGAGGAAATTGCCGCCGACACCTTTGATGCGCTCGGCCGGCCGATCAGGGCTCCCTGGCTGAAGGCGGGGGCAACCGCCATCATTGAAATGGCGCAGGCCTCCGGCCTGGCGCGGCTGGCCGGTCCGGAAGAATATAATCCCCTGACAGCTTCAACCTTCGGCACGGGTTGTCTGATGGCAAAGGCGTTGGATTGCAAATGCCGGCAGATAGTGGTTGGGCTCGGCGGCAGCGCCACGGTTGACGCCGGTTGCGGCCTGGCCGCGGCGCTTGGTTTTAAATTGCCGGATAAAAACGGGAAACAGATACCGCCCGGCGGCGGCAGTTTGCATTTGCTGGATAAAATCGTTGTTGAGCGCCGCGACCGGCGCTTGCGGTCGGCGGAGATAATCTGTCTGACTGATGTCCGCAATCCTCTGCTCGGACCACAGGGGGCGGCGCGGGTGTTCGGCCCGCAAAAAGGGGCGATTCCCGCGCAGGTGGAATTGCTGGAGAAAAATCTTGCGCGCTGGGCCGGAATTGCCAGAAGAGACCTCGGCCGGGACGTTGCGGAAGTCCCCGGCGCGGGAGCGGCCGGCGGCGCCGGCGCCGGCTGCGCCGCTTTTTTCGGGGCATTGCCGCGCAGCGGGGCGGAATGGATCGGGGAAAAAGTTGGTCTTGAGCGGATCTTGGCGGCGGCCGACGTTGTCTTTACCGGCGAGGGCCGGCTTGATTCGCAGACCGCTTTCGGCAAAATACCGGCCTATGTCGGCCGGCTGGGGCGGAAACATGGCAAGCGCGTCGTGGCGCTTGCCGGTGCGGTGGAAGAAGGGGCATGCCCGGCTTCAACGGGCATTACCGAATGCCGGTGTATCAACCCGCGCGGGATTTCATTGCGGGAGGCTTTTCGCGACGCGGAAAAAAACCTTGCGTTGGCGGCCGGGGAGGTTATGATGGAACTTATTGATTCCCCGGGAAACCAGCGGCGATAATTCAGGAGAAAAATCATGAGTAGCCCATCTGTTCTCAGGCCCGTCGGCATGGCTTTGGAAACCGTTCGCCGTGTTCTTTTTCAGCCGTTCCAATTTGTTAAATGGCTGGCAATCGGTTTTACGGCCTGGCTCGCCATGCTGGATGACGGCCTGGGTTTCGGATTTAATTTCCATCCCGGCCAATTCAACAAGGAACAAGCTTCCCAGTGCGCGCATGTTGCGCGCGATTGGTTTCTGGCGCATCTTTTCCTTGTAATTCCCCTGGTTATCGTCGCGGTTACGGCCGGATTGGCGGTTTGGCTGGTTGTGACCTGGCTGGGCTGCCGCGGCAAATTCATGTTTCTTGACAACGTCGTGGGAAACCGCGCCGAAATCATTCAACCCTGGCGGAAATTCCGCGCGCCGGGCAATTCCTGTTTTTTGTTTTCAATCTGTTTTGATTTGGCCGCGGCGGCGGTCTTGCTTCTGGGAGTCGGCCTTGCCCTGCTGGTCAGCTGGCCGGACCTGGCGCGGACGCATTTCGGCTGGCATGCCGCCGGCGCCATCGGGTTCGGAGTTGTTTTCATGTTTTGTTTCATTATGACGGCGGCTGTTATCCGCGTGTTTTTTGAGGATTTTGTGATTCCCGTCATGGCGATGCGGACCTGCCGCGTGATGGAAGGCTGGAAAACGTTTTTTGACCTGTTCAAACACCATGCCGGCATTTTTATCTTATACCTGCTTTTCAAAGCGGTCATCCTCATGGCCGTTGGATTTATTACCGTATTTCTCTGCTGTCTTTTGTGCTGCACGGTGTTGATTCCCTATGTCGGCGTCGTAATTCTTTTGCCGGTTTATGTTTTCCTGCGCAGTTATTCCGTCCATTTTCTCGGGCAATTCGGTAAAACTCTTAAAATGTTTGAAAACAACGGGGCTTCTTATATTGTCCTTTCGTAAACGCCGGCTGTTTTAAACGGCGTCCCCGCCGTCTTAACGCCATGGCTTTAATGAGAACTATTCTTAAGCGCGCGGTTGAACTGAATGCATCCGACATCCATCTCAAGCCGGACCGCGCGCCCTTTTTCAGGATCAACGGCCAGCTCATGGCCGGCGATTTGCCCGTCATCCCGGCCGGCGATCTCGGCGTTTTGCTTGAGAAGATTGTGCCCGGCCATTTGAAAGGAACGGCCGAGCCGCTGCATGAAATGGATTTTTCATACGTTGAAGAAAATATCGGCCGTTTCAGGGTAAACGCTTTCATTTCGCGCGGTCTGCCGGCCCTCACGTTCCGTTATGTAAAAGAGCGAATCCCAAGCCTTGAAGAACTGCATCTGCCGCCGGTGCTGAAAAAGCTTGCCCAGGCGGACAGCGGGATGATCATGGTTTGCGGCGCCACCAGCACGGGAAAATCAACAACCCTGGCGGCCCTCGTGGACTTGATAAATAAAAACCAGTGCTGCCGGATTATCACGGTTGAGGATCCCGTGGAATATGTTTTCAAAGACGAAAAATCATTTATCACCCAGCGGGAGGTCGGGCTTGACACCGTCTCCTTCCATGCCGCGCTGAAACACGTCGTGCGCGAAGACCCCGACGTCATTGTCATCGGCGAGATGCGCGATCATATCAGTTTTTCAGTGGCCTTGTCCGCGGCCGATACCGGTCATCTTGTCTTAAGCACGCTGCATGTCAATTCCGCCGCTTATGCGGTGCACCGTGTCCTTGATTTTTTCCCCCACGCTGAGCGCGACCAGGTCCGCATAACCCTGGCCAATTATCTGGTGGCGGCTCTCTGCCAGCGGATCGTGCCTGCGGCGGCGGGCGGCATTCTGCCGGTTGTTGAAATAATGATCAATACGCCGACCGTGCGCAAGCTGATCATGGAAAATCAGCTGGACACATTGCCGGCCGCGATTGAAACCGGGAACGAGGAAGGCATGCAGACTTTTAATCAGGTCCTGTACGGTCTTGTCCGCGGCGGCGAGATTACCGAAGAAGTCGCCCTGGCCAATTCGCCCCGGCCCGAGGCGCTGAGAATGAACCTGCAGGGCATATTCCTGGACGAGGGCAAGCGCATCCTGGGTTGAAAGAAACGTTGGCGGGCCGCTCAGGCCCGCCGGCGGACGCCGCCTGCATTCGTTCCGCTTGCGTTTTTTCCTTTCCAGTAGTTTCTAAGGTCATAGAATTCTCTGAACATGACTTCGGCGATGGAATCGGTTGTTCCGATAGCTTCGGAATCGCCGTAATTAAACACAATGAACCCCCCTGCGGGCGTTGACCAGTTCGCGACGAGTTCCCTGACTTCCGTCCGCACCGCTTCCGTGTCTTCTTTTGGCAAAGTGGCTTGAATGTCAACCGTGGTTAGAAAACAAATCTTGCCGGCGAAAGATTTTCCGAATTCCTTAATGCCGTATGTTTGCGGTTGCTGCATGTTGAGCACGTTCACGCCAAGCTCAATAAACAGGGGCACAAAGTCATTGATTTTTCCGCAACTGTGGAGGATTACGTGCCAGCCATGCCCGTGAATGGAAGCGAATAATCGCTTGTACCTTTCAAAGAAAAATTCCCTGAACACATCCTTTGACACAAACGTGTTGCTTTGCGTGCCCCAGTCATCCGTTAATAATATGCCGTGAATCTCCCCGCCGAACCGCCGGGCGGCTTCGGCAATGAGCGCGGTTTTGAACTCAAGTATCATGTCAAGAAGTTTGTGTGTCTTCTCCGGTTCAAGATAAAAATCCTCCAGGGTCCGGGCAAATCCGTGCAGCATGTGAAGGCGTTCAAAGAGATTGAAATGACTTGTGATGACCACGTAACGTCCCTTTGCGTCTTTGATGCCGTCTGCGATTCTGTCAAAATAGAAGGGGTTGCGCGGATTGGGGGGGCGAAAAGTCCGCAACCCGCTCCAGTCTTCCAGCGGATGGCCCGCCACCTGTCCCATATTGGCAAGGTCCGTTTTTTCCCATTTGCAACCCCAGTCATCTTGCGCCGGATTATCAAAGAACCACCCGTTTTCCTGCCTGTCCATTTCCCAGCAATCGCAGACATCGTTGGGAAAATTCTTTATTTTTGCGGAAAGTTTGCCGCTCCATGCGCCTCCCAGAAAAAATGGAAGCCGCGGCGGCGTGTCAAATTCAATCGCCCTGCGCACTATTTCTCTGCCCTCCATGCCGTCCTCCGATCTTTAATGATGCCGAACAACCATTTCCGTTTTTTTTGTCTTTTGTGCAGCATAACGTACGATAAAGGCCGTATCCTGTCAATTTTATCCTTCATGATCCTTCATGAATCCTTTCGCGCGAAATTGAAATTATTTTCCGGTGAACGCTGCGAATCAGATTGAGCCCGGCGCCGGCGGTAAAAAACCTCCGTCCCATATCAGTTCGCGATTTCTTCCCGGGAGACGGGTCTGCCGGACATTTTGTCCGGCCCGCCCGGACATATTGTCGCGCTTTCCCATTTCCGGCGGAGGGCGAACGGCGTTATTAACCTGATAACAGGCAATTGCCGGACTTGGCACGATGATTGCTTTATTTTTTTGGCATATATAACCAGGAAGGAACAACACATGCATGAGCGGCGGAAAACCTTATTGTTTGTTTCGGTTATTATCTTGCTGGCTCTGGTTGCGCTGGTGGAAGGGGTGTTTCTGATGCGCAGTCCGGCGCACCGCCACGGCTGGCCGCTATCGGTCTCCGGAATATTCCGTTCCCTGATTGCGCCGGCCGATGTTCCGGCCCGGGCGGAAGATGCCGCAAAGGAAGACATTGTTGTCCAGGAAACGGCGGAAGACCTGGAACGCATGCAAAACCAGATTGACCGTCTTTTCCATGAAATGACGAGGGACATGTTGTTTGTCCGGGGCAATATGCGTTCCGCCGGCCCAGAGCCGGCGCATTTTCCTTTTGAGGACAGTTATCCCGGCGAAGACTGGGTCAGGCGTTTACAGGCCGAGATTGGGCGGATTTTTCAGATGGCGTATGCCAGCCGGCACAGCGGAGCGTTGAATCTTATTGATCGGGACTGGCGCGATGTCGGCGAGATGCCATCGGTCAACATGCGGCAGGAGGAAACCAACTATGTGGTTTCGATTTCCATGCCCGGTGTTGACAAAGCCGGCATCAACGTCAGTCTCAACGGGCGGGTTTTGAAAATTGAAGCCGGGATGGAACGGCGGACAACGGAACAGAACGCGCAGGCAATCTCTTCCGGCCGGTTTCAGACGCAGATCATGCTGCCGGATGACATTGTCGGAGAGGCCGCCCGGGCCGTTTATGAAAACAGCATTTTAAAAATAACAATTCCCAGAAAAACGGATGGTAATTCGCTTGCGCGCAAGGTTGTTATTATGTAATTTTTACCGTTTCAGGAAAAAGATCATATTTTTAAAACGGCGGATTGCAGATTGAGGACAAAGAGACTTCCGGCTCCGGAAAAAGCGGGGGACCGTTGCCTGTGTTCCGGTGTCCGGTTTTAACAGGAGGATGGAAATGCTGGCAGTAAAAAATCTTTGCAAAATGTTCGGGCGTTTGGAAGCGGTTCGCGGCGTGTCTTTCCAGGCGGAAAAGGGCGAAGTGCTGGGTTTTCTGGGACCGAACGGGGCCGGGAAGACAACCACCATGCGGATGATCACCGGATTTCTGCCGCCGACATCCGGCACGGCGGTGATCAACGGCCATGATATCAACGCCGCCCCGCGCGCGGCCAAAAAGCAGATCGGCTATCTTCCGGAAAACGCGCCGGTCTACGGCGAGATGACGGTCTGGAATTATCTGGCGTTCATCGCCGAAATCCGCGGTTTCACGGGTATGGCGCGGGATAAAAAAGTTGAGGCGGCCGTGGAAATCTGCCGTTTGGACAAGGTGCGGCATCAGGCTATCGGCACGCTTTCCAAGGGATACCGCCAGCGGGTTTGTTTTGCCCAGGCCCTCTTGCATGATCCGCCGGTTTTAATTATGGACGAACCCACGGACGGGCTCGATCCCAACCAGAAGCACGTGGTGCGCACCATGATCCGCGACATGGCTTCCCGCAAGACAATCGTCATTTCCACCCATATCCTGGAAGAGGTGGAAGCGGTCTGCACGCGGGTGATAATCATATGCAATGGCGCGTTGATCGCCAACTGCTCGCCCGCGGAATTAAAGTCCCGCAGCAGACTGCACGGCGCCGTTGAGGTGACTTTCAAAACCTTTGATCCGGATATGGCGGCAAAAATCAAAAACATCGCGTCGGCCGCCGAAACAACCGTCAACGGCAACACCATTACCGTTTTGCCGCGGGATTCCGCCCGGTTGTTCCAGGATGTTACCGAGCTGACCCGGGCCAATCCCGGCTGGCCGGTAACGGGATTGCGCGCCCTGGAAGGCAAACTGGACGATGTTTTCCGGGAACTGACGGGCGGGTAAAAAAGGAAGAAAAAAAGAACAAAAACAACTCGGAGGAAAAAAAATGGATTTTGTCCGCAATACGAAGGCAATCGCAAAACGCGAGCTCGTTTCCTACTTTGAATCGCCGGTGGCTTATGTTTTTATGATTGTCTTTTTAATGCTGCTTGGCTTTCTGACATTTTTCGTGTCGCGTTTTTATGAAATCGGCCAGGCCGACCTGCGTCCCTTTTTCTTCTGGCACCCCTGGCTTTTCCTGATCCTGGTGCCGGCGGCCGCCATGCGGCTTTGGGCGGAAGAGCGCCGCTCCGGCACGATAGAAACGCTGCTGACCCTCCCGGTATCCATGACCGAGGCCATCCTCGGAAAATTCCTGGCGGCCTGGATTTTTATCGGACTCATCATCGCGCTCACCTTCCCCATTGTCCTGACGACGGTTTATCTCGGGGACCCGGACAAGGGCGCGATCATTGGCGGCTATATCGGCAGTTTCCTGCTGGCGGGAACGTATCTTGCGGTCGGCATGATGACTTCGGCTTTTACGCGCAACCAGGTGATCAGTTTTGTTCTGGCGCTGATGATCTGTCTCTTTTTACTGCTGGCCGGCTGGCCGCCGGTAACCGATCTGCTGGTCAAGTGGGCCCCGGACTGGCTGGTGAACGGCGTGGCGGCTTTCAGTTTCATGCCGCACTACGAGGCGTTTCAGAAGGGGATATTGGACAGCCGCGATTTTGTTTATTACCTGAGCGCGATCGCGCTCATGCTCTTTGGAACTTACATCGTCGTTGAAAGCAGAAAATCGGCGTGAGAATGCCGCCTGGCGTTTTTGCGGCAAGCCGCCGCAGGAATGCCCGCGCTTGCGCGGCAAAAACCATTTAAAGGAGATAAAATTCATGAAGCAGACCGGATTGAAATGGATATGGAAAATGAGCGGCGGGGCCCTGGCCTTGCTGGCCCTGCTTGTCATTCTGATCGCCCTCAACATTATTATGGGCGGTTTTTACTTCCGCAAGGACCTGACCGAGGAAAAGGTTTTCACCCTTTCCGAGGGCACGCTCAATTTGCTCAAAAAACTGGATGCGCCGGTAACGCTCAAATATTTCTTTACCCGCAGCGCCGCCGCCACGTCCGTTCCCCTGAAAACGTTCGCGCGGCAGGTGGAGGATTTGCTGAACGAATACCGGCTGGCCGCCGACGGCAAGATCGTGGTTGAAATATACGATCCCGAGCCCGATTCCGACGCCGAGGAATGGGCGGAGCGCTACGGACTCAGTGGCCAGACCCTGGACCTGGCGGGGCCGGCCGTTTATTGCGGTTTGGCGGCGGTGAAGGGCGACGCGGTGGAAACCATCCCCGTTCTTGATCCGCGTTCGGAAGAACTGCTTGAATATAACATTACCCGCATGATCGCGCGCGCGGCCAATCCGAAGAAACCCGTCGTCGGCGTCATGAGCAGTCTGCCGGTCATGGGCGTGCGCGCTTTTCCCTACGCCATGCCCGGCCAGCCGCGTCCGCAGAATCAGCCGCCCTGGGCGGTCTTCCAGGACCTTGGCCGGGATTACGAAGTGCGCTCGCTCCCCGCCGGCGCGGAGCATCTGGACCCGGACATGGATCTCGTGATTTTAATTCATCCCAAAAACCTTTCCGACAAGACGCTTTTCGCGCTGGACCAGTTTGTCCTGCGGGGCGGCCGCCTCATGGCTTTCATTGATCCCATGTGCCTGTGCGAGGCTATGCTGGGCGACGCCTCCCCCGATTTGTCACGGCCCTTTTCGGACCTGAACAAACTGACGGACGCCTGGGGAATTAAATACGAGGGCGACAAGGTCGTGGCCGACCTGGAAGCCGCCACGCGCGTGCGGCTGAACAACAATGCCCTTGATGAAAACCCCGCGTTTTTAACTCTGCGCCGGGAAAATATTGACGGCCAGAACGTTATTACCGCGCCGCTTGAATCGCTCATTCTTCCCGGTGCCGGCGCTTTCACGGGCGCGGGCGCCGCGGAGCTCAGGGTGGAGTCGCTCCTGGTTTCCTCGCCCCAGTCCCAGCTGGTCAATTCCTTCGCCGCCCGGCTCGGTTCCGAGGCCATCCGCCGCGATTTTCAGCCCGGCCTCAAAAAGATGAATCTTGCTTTGCGCCTGCACGGCCGGTTCAAGACCGCCTTCCCGGAAGGCGCGCCGCCGGCCGCCTCCGCGGCTGACGACAAGGAGCAGAAACCCGGAGAATCAAAAGAAGAAGCGCCGGCGCTCAAGGAAAGCGAAAAGGAAACAACCGTCATCCTGGTGGCCGACGCGGACCTTTTATACGACGCTTTTGCAGTGCAGGAATTGAATGTCTTCGGCGCGCGCGTCTATCAGCCGATGAACGACAACATCAACTTTTTCTTCAACGCGGTTGATTACCTTGCCGGCAGCGAGGACCTCGCCCGGATACGTTCCCGCGGGCGTTTTGAGCGTCCTTTTGACAAGGTCCTGGCCCTGCAGCGCTCCGCCCAGGAAAAATGGCTTCTGAAGGAACGCGAGCTTCAAAGCCAGCTTGAAAGCACGCGCGAAAGACTGGAGTCTCTCCAGCGGCAGAAGGACAAAAATCAGAAATATATTTTGAGCCCGGAGCAGGAGGAGGAAATCAACCGGTTCCGCCAGGAACAGCTCAAAACCCAGCGCGAGCTCAAACAGGTCCGCAAAAACCTGCGCGAGGGAATAGAAAGACTGGGCGGGAAGGTCAAAATTCTTAACATCCTGCTGGTGCCCGTTCTGGTGGCCGGCGCCGGCCTGATTTTTGCCTGGCGCCGCAGCGCGCGAACGAGATAAAAAAGGAAGAAGACAGGAGGAAGAAGGAGAGCGAACAAAATGAATGCAAAGACATTGATTGTGCTTGTGGCGGCCGCCGTGCTTCTCGGGGGCATGGCTTATTATTCGGTCCAGAAAAAAAAACCGTCTTCAGCCTCCGTCGCCATCGGCGGCAAAGCGCTTCAGAACCTTGACGTCAACCGCGTCGCCAAGCTGGTGATCATTTCCGGCACCGGCCGGATCACGGTTGCCCGGCCGAAGGGCAGATGGGTGGTGGCCAGCCGTTTCAATTATCCCGCTAATTTTGACAAAGTGGCCGATGTGATCCGCGAGTTGAGCGAATTGAAAATAGGCCAGATTGTTAATGCGCCGCCCGGCCGGCTTGCCGATTTCAATCTTGTTTCCCCCGCGCCGGCCGCCGCCACGAACCAGCCGGCCGGCTCCGGCACGCTGGTTGAATTGCGCGACGAAAACGACGGCCTGATGGCTTCGCTCATCATCGGTAAAAATTTCATGCGGCCGCAATCCGCGCCCATGACGGATATGGCGATGAATTTCGGCGATTATTCCGCCGGCCGCTACGTCCAGTCCGTTGACAACAAGGTTTATCTTGTCGCCAAAAGCCTTGACCGCCTGACGGAAGAAGCCAAAACATGGCTGGCGGATGACTTTATCATGGCATCCGCGGCGGATATCATGGAAATCAATGTCTCCGGGCCGGACCGCGACCCGATCAAGCTTGTCCGCGCCAGGGAGGGCGGTGATTTTTCGCTCGCCGATTTGCGGCCGGGAGAAGGCAGTCTGGATAGTTCAAAAATCAGCCGGATAACCGGCGCGCTGGACCATCTCGGTTTTGATGATGTGGCCGATCCCGCGCTGACGCCGAAGGAAACGGGGCTGGACCGTCCGCTTGTTTTCAAGGCCGCGACCAAAGACGGCCTGATTTACACGCTCCAGGCCGGCAATCAGCTTGCCGATGACAATCAGGACCGTTATTTCACGATTTCCGCGACCAATGATCCCGCCCTTGCCGAAACAGCCGCGGCCGGGACGGAGGATGAACCCGCGGCCGGGAAAAAGGAAAAGGACGGCCGGACCGCCCCGTCCGCGCAGGAGGGGGAAAAGAAAAGCGCGGCCGAGCGGGCGGCGGAATTAAACGCGAAATTCGGCTCCTGGATTTATATCGTTAAATCCTATCGCGCCGAGCCGATGCTGATCACGCGCGCGGATTTGATTAAAAAACCGGAGCCGGAAAAGAAAGAGGCGAAAACGGAAAAAAACCGGGAAAAGGAAGAAAACAAAAAATCGGAATAAAATGATCTTTACTGGGAGGCCCGCCAATGGACCATGCTGAAATAACCAAAACGACCGATCTCATTCACGAACAGACAAAAATTCTTGACGCCCTGCGCCAGGAAGTGATGAAAGTGCTCGTCGGCCAGGAAAAATTGCTTGACCGCATGCTGATAGCGCTGGTTACCGGCGGACACATTCTGCTGGAAGGCGTGCCGGGCCTGGCCAAGACAACGGCCGTTAAAACGCTGGCCAGAACGCTAGGCCTCAAGTTTCAACGCATCAGTTTCACGCCGGATTTGCTGCCGGCCGATTTGATAGGCACGCTGGTGTATGATCTGAAAACGGGGACGTTTTCTCCGAAGAAAGGGCCGGTGTTCACCAACCTGCTGTTGGCCGATGAAATCAACCGGGCGCCGGCCAAAGTTCAATCGGCCCTGCTGGAGGCCATGCAGGAGCGCCAGGTAACGATCGGCGACACAACCTATCCTTTGCCCGATCCCTTCCTGGTGATGGCAACCCAGAACCCGATTGAACAGCAGGGAACTTATCCCCTGCCCGAGGCGCAAATTGACCGCTTCATGCTCAAATGCAAGATAACTTATCCTTCCAAGGACAACGAGCGCCTTATCATGAACCGCTTCGCCGGACGCCGGCCGATTGAAGTCAACTCCGTCATGTCGGCCGGCCAGATATCGCTTTTGCGCGACCTGCTGGACCAGGTCTATTGCGACGAGAAGGTGGGGGATTATATCCTGGACCTGGTTTTTGCCACGCGCAAGCCTTCGGATTACGGCATCAAGATTGACCACCAGATTGAATTCGGCGCCTCGCCGCGCGCTTCGCTTTATTTGAACCTGGCTTCCCGCGCGAACGCCATGCTCCATGGCCGGGGCTATGCCACGCCCCAGGACGTCAAGGAAATGGCTTACGACATCCTGCGGCACAGGATCATGCTTACTTATGAGGCGGAAGCGGAGGAGGTGGAGAGCGAGGATGTCATCGCCCGCTTCTTGAGCGATATCCCGGTGCCGTAGAAAAAGTAAAAGCCGGGAAAAACGGAATTCAAAAGGAAGTAAAATCGGGGCGTCAGACAATTCTGCATTCTGCCTTCGGCATTTAAAAAGATGGCCATTGACACCAGAGAGTTGATGAAGCATGTCCGCCGGATCAGGATATTCACCGCGAAATTCGTGGATGAATATATCAGCGGAGAATATCATTCCGTCTTCAAGGGCCGCGGAATGGAGTTTGACGAAGTGCGCGAGTATGTTCCCGGCGATGATGTCCGCTCCATTGACTGGAACGTAACCGCCCGCATGGGACATCCGTTTGTTAAAAGGTTTTGCGAGGAACGCGAGCTGACGGTCGTTTTTCTCGTGGACATATCCGGGTCAATGTGTTTTGGTTCCGCCGCCCGCTCAAAGGCGGAAACCGCCGCGGAATTGACCTGCCTCCTCGCCCTTTCGGCTATCAGGAACCAGGACAAGGTGGGGATGGTCCTTTTCAGCGACCGCATTGAACGTTATGTGCCGCCCCGCAAGGGACGCACCGCCGTTATGCGCCTGGTCCGCGAAGTTCTGGCCGCCGAGGAAACCCGCCGGCCGACCGATCTGGGCGCGGCCCTGCAGTTCCTGAATAAAACCCAGAAACGGCGGGCGGTGGTCTTCCTGATTTCAGATTTCCTTTCCGGCGGATACGAGGGCGAACTGCGGGTGACGGCCAAACATCACGACCTCATTTGCTGCACGATTTCCGATCCGCGCGAAAAGGCGCTCGTCCCCGCCGGCCTGCTCGCGGTTGTTGACCCGGAGACCGGCGATCTCATGGAAATTGACACCGGGTCGCGGAAAACGATGGATTTCTTCCGGCGGCGGGCCCGCGAGGAGGCCGAGGCGTTGGACCTCCAATTTAAACGGCTGAAAACCGACGCGCTCAATCTTTCAACGGACCGGCCTTTCGTGGACGACGTCCGGAAACTATTTCTCAAGCGCCAGCGGCGTATGCGGCGCGGATAATTTGGCCCTAAATTTTCTGCCGGCGCGGCCGGGCGGACAAACGCGGAATGCGGCATGAAAAAACAAGATCATACAGCTTTATCGGTTTTTTGCCGGTTGCTTGTCCCGGCGGTGTCAATCGCGCTTGTAACGGGCTGCGTCCCGCAAAAAGACGCGCCCGCGCCCGCCGCGCCGGCGGCGGCGGAAAGGATTTCCTCCGGACAGATTGAGCTGGCCGTTCTGGCTGAGCCGGCGCAGGTTCATCTTGACCGCGATATTCTCCTGACCCTGCGGGTCTGCGCCCCGTCCAATATGGAAGTGCATCCGCCCGCTTTGTCGGACCGCTTGAAGGGTTTTGCGCTCAGCGGCAGCTTTATCCGCTCCGGGCCGCCGGCCGCGGGAAAGTTCGTCAGGGAATATTGTTTCCGATTGACGCCGACCCTGGCGGATGAATACCGCATCGCTCCCTTGGCCGTTGCCTGGACCAACCACGCGGTTTCTCCTCCGGCGGCGGGGTGGTTTGCGACCCGCCCGCTTTGTTTCCAGGCCGTGCAAATAGCGCCGGGCGCTCCGGCCGCCTCCATTCAGGACATCGCCGGTCCGGTCTGGATTTATCCCGCCTTCAGGACCGTGGCGGGCTGGGCGGCGGCAATTCTGGCCGCGGCCGGCGTTATTTTCCTCCTGTGGCGGATGAGCAGACGTATTCACCGGGCCGTCAAACTGCGCCGCATGTCACCCAGGGAACGCGCGCTTTACGAACTTAACGAATTGCTGGAGCAGGATTTCATCGCCAAACAGCAGGTCAAGGAGTTTTATCTGAAAATCACCATGATTGTCCGGCGTTATATTGAGCGCGCGCACTCCATCCGGGCGCCGGAACAGACCACCGAGGAGTTTCTGGCCGCCGCGGCCGGCAACGGCGTCTTTTCGCGCGAAGTTGTCGGCAAACTCAGGGCGTTTTTGCAGACCGCCGACCTGGTAAAATTCGCCGCCTACCGTCCCGGGCGCGAAATTATTGGCCAGACCGTTTCCACGGCGCGCGATTATATTGAAACGGACGCGCCCGTGCGGGATAAGACAAAAAACACATAACATGTTCCGATTTGCCGAACCATATTATTTTTTACTGTTGATTCCGCTCGCGTTGGCGTGTTGGATGGTTTACGCGCGCCGCGTGAAGCATGGCGCTGTTTTCGCCCCAACCCGCCGCCTGCCGGCTGCCGCCCGATCGTGGCGCAGAACTTTACGTCTTGCTTTGCCCGCCTTTTACCTGGCCGGACTCGTTTTGGCAATCATTGCGCTGGCCCGTCCGCAGACGGTGTTTTCCAGAACCGCGGTGAACGCAAACGCCATCGCCATCCAGATGGCGGTGGATATTTCCGGCTCAATGCAGGCGCTTGATTTTTCAACCGCCGGAAAATCGCGCACACGGCTGGACGTGGTCAAGGAGACTTTTGCCGACTTTATCCGCCGCCGTCCGGACGACTTGATCGGCCTGGTTACTTTCGGCGGTTTTGCCGTTTGCCGGGTTCCATTGACAATTGATCACGGCGTCCTTCTGCATTCTCTGAAAGGCGTGGAAACCCCGCGCGTCCGCCTGGATGACGAGGGCAACGCGGCCAACCGCGAGGAATTGCTCACCGCCATCGGCGACGCGCTTGCCACGGCCTGCGCCCGGCTTGAGCAGGCGGAGATCAAGTCAAAGATCGTCGTGCTCTTGAGCGACGGCGAATCAAACACCGGCGCCATCAAGCCGGACGAGGCCATTGAGGCGGCCCGGGCCCTGGGCATCAAGGTTTATACGATCGGCGTCGGCTCCACCGGCCGCGCGCCTTTCCTGACGCAGGACATTTTCGGGCGCAAGACGGTCGGTTACGCCGAGGTGAGCATGGACGAGGAGCTTTTACGCCGGATCGCCGGAAAAACAAACGGCCGCTATTTTAACGTCCGCGACCCGAAGGGGCTGGCCAAGGCCTTGCAGGAGATAGACAAGCTTGAAAAAACCGCGGTCAGGAGGGAAATTTACAACCAGTATGACGAATGGTATCTCCGGTTTCTCGCGCCCGGTCTCGCTATGCTGGTTTTGGCGGCGTCATTGAACATGTTCTGGTTCCGGGAGATTATTTAAACATGAGCCTGCAATTCGCACACGGTTGGGTTTTGTTCATGGTCTGGGCCATACCGGTTTTGGCCTTCCTGTGGTTCCTGCTTTTCCGCCGGAAGCAGAAGGCGCTTGCCCTGTTCCTGGCCGAGCCGATGCTTTCAAAACTTTCCCCGGCCGTCAATTCTTCCCGGTTCTACTGGCAGGCCGCCTGTATCCAGGCCGGTTTGATTTTGCTCCTGATCGCCGCGGCGCGCCCGCAGTGGGGCATGGAGGAGCGGACTGTTTTCCAGCGCGGCCGGGATTTGATCATTGCTTTGGACGTCTCGCGTTCCATGCTCGCGCGCGACGTTCATCCCAGCCGTTTGCAGAGGGCCAAGACCGATATCCAGGACCTTTTGCGCGAGTTGCGCGGCGACCGCGTGGCCCTGCTTGTTTTCCGCGGCCTGGCCGTGCAATTGTGCCCGCTCACGACCGACTATGCCTATCTTGCCCAAATCCTGGACGATGTTACGGTTGACTCGGCCCCGCCGGGCGAAACCAATATCGGCGACGCGATTGAAAAGGCTTTGGCCGCCTTTGAAAACGATCTGGGCGCGCACCGGGCCATGATTCTGATCTCGGACGGCGAAGACCTCGCCGGCCGGGCGAAAACCGCGGCCGAGCTGGCGAAAACAAAAGGGGTTGTTGTTTTTGCGATCGGCCTCGGCGATCCCCAGGGCGCCCGCATTCCCGGCGCGTCCAAGTCCGAGCCGCACCTGGTTTATCAGGGACAGGAAGTTATCTCCAGACTCCAGCACGAGACCTTGAAGGAAATAGCCGGAATCACCGGCGGCGCCTATGTTCCGGTCGGGCTTGCCAACGTCAACCTCGGAAAATTATACAGCGAGTATTTGAGCAAAATCACGGCGCGCGATATTGAGGAAAGCCTGCAGAAACGCATGCTGGATCGTTACCAGTGGTTCCTTTTTCCCGGCGTTTTGCTGCTCCTCGCCGGCGCGCTTCTCAGCCGGGGACGCCTGGCCGCGCGCGGCCGGTCCGCGCATGCGCCCCGCGATCATGCCAAGACGTTTTTTCCGTATTTGCGCGCCGCAAAATTGATATTGCTGTTTTTCGTTTTGCATGCATGCCGGGACAATCTGGCGGCCGCGCCCGGCCAGCCCATAACGGTTGTTTCGCCGGGCAAGACGGTTTCCGCGCCCGGTCTCCCGCCGGGAGCGGCAACATCCGGCGCGCCGCCGGCCGGCACGGCTGAAGGAGAGGTGGCGGACAAAACTGATGTTCCGGAAAGGCAGGCCGCGGCCAATGCGGTCGCGGCAAAGCCGGCACTTCCTGAAAATTTTCCGACCGGCCGGCAAGGCGCAAGCATGGCCCAAGGTCTGTACCGCCGCGGCGATTACCGCCGGGCGGCTTCCGCCTACCTGCATGCCATGAGCAACAGCAGTCCGCATTTGCAGAACAACTGCCTCTTCAACGGCGGCTGCGCTTTTTACCGCGCCGGCGATTATAGCAATGCCGCGAGGTCTTTCGCCCTCCTGGGGGGCAGGGAAGATGTTGATCATGAAAAGACCGCTTATAATCTCGGCGCCGCGAATTACCGCCTGGCGGAACAGGCGGATGCGGCGCAAAAGACGTCCCTCCTTGAAAAAGCGGGCGGCGCTTTCCAGCGCGCGTTGCGCGCCGGCCGCGACGCGTCCCGTCCGCGGAAAATCCATGGCAATGCCGCCGCCAATCTGGCCGTGATTACCAACCTCCTTCCGAAAGCCAGGGAGGAAGCCAAGCTGCAGGCGCTTATGGCCGCATACGGCCGGCATCCGCCGGGCCAGCTCGCGGACATGATTCTTCAAAAGCAAAGGGAAATAATCGCGGCCCTGCCCCCGGCCGTAACCAACGCCGCGCCCGGCCGTATTCCCCAATTTGAAGCCCTGGCCGAACGGCAGCGCGCCAACTCCGACCTGATGATCCCTTTCCAGGCGGCGCTTTCCCAAGCCGTGGCCGCGCAGGGGCCGCAAGGCGGACAGCAGACGGCGCTCCTGGGACAGCACCTGGAGGCTCTGCGGAATTCCATGCATGAAAGTTATAATTACCTGCGTGATGTTGATAACCGCGCTCTCTCACCGGCCCGGGCAGCGGAACACGGCGTTTATAATCTCTGGAAGAAACTGGCCCCGTTTGAAAAATTACTGCAGGAGGATATCCGGCGGCAGACCAACGCGATTGCCATGACCACTTCCTTGATGGCCGAGGCCGCAGGCGAGATCAAGCTTGTTCAAACGGAACAGAATGAAGCACGGGATTTGACCGGGCTTTTTGCGGAGCGTTTCGCGCAGGCAGTGCCGTCGGAGGGAATTTCTCCCGATAAAAAATTGCCGGGCATGCCCGCGGCGCCTTTGGCGGACCCGGAAAATACGCCGCCTTCCACGAATGATGCGGCCCGGATTACCCCGGAAATGCGCACCAACATCCTGTTTCTTGCGGAACAGGCCCTCCAGAAGCAGGCCAAGTCCGCCCGGTTCCTGGCCGCGGA
>JAQUQV010000028.1 GCA_028715905.1 Kiritimatiellia bacterium | reverse complement strand
TTTTTTTGGCCAAAAATTACTTTACAATAAAAAGTGATATTTTTTTATTGACAAATTGCTGAACCGGTGTTATTCTGGCGGCAGTTAAAGAATAAAAACTTTTTAACAGAAGGAACAATCAAATGAACACAGACGCGCGAATAACCGGGAACCTGACCGAAGAAGTGAAGCGCAAGGCTTTGGAATACGGCGCCGACGCGGCCGGAATCGCGCCGGTGGAACGCTTCAAGAACGCTCCTTTGCGCATGAGCCCGCAGGGGCTTCTGCCCTCCGCGCAATGCGTGGTCGTAGCCGGCATTCACCACCTGGATGCGGCCGTGGAACTGGACGGCGAGCCTTCGCCGCAGGATCTTGGCCCTTACCACACCCAGGGCACCCAGAACGCCAAACTGGACGACATTTCGTTCCGGCTCGGGCGATTTCTGGAAGAAAAAGGATTTCAGGCCCTGCCGATCGCCGCCAGCAACATCTGGCGTTACCACGCCTACAAGGACCTTAAGGTAAATTTTGCGCCCGATCTGGTTCATCGTTATGCGGCCGTGGCGGCCGGCCTGGGTGAAATCGGCTGGAGCGGCCTGCTCCTGCACCCGGAATTCGGCCCGCGCATCCGCGTGGTTTCCGTGGTAACCTCGGCGCCCCTGGCGCCTTCGCCGATGTATGCGGGGAAAGCCCTCTGCGACCGCTGCATGGAATGCGTCAAGCACTGCCCCACCGACTGTTTCCGCAAGGAAGTGCGCGGCATCAATGCGCTTGAAATCGGCGGGAAAACGTTCAAATTCCCCGACACCAACAAATGGCGCTGCGCCTGGGCCGAAAATTTCTGCCTGAATCTTCAGCATGAAATTCCCGAAAAGGTGGATGAAAACACCATTCTGAAATATCTTGAAAAATACGGTCCGCGCGGCGGCGAGGAGGGCAGCTGCCTGAAATTCTGCATGCCGCCGCAAAAACGCGTTATTGACAAAAAATACTGCCGCGCGCCGCGCCGCAAAAAAACAGTTTCCGCGAAAACTTCACCGGAGCTGGCGGGCGATATCAGGAGTATTTTCAAACGAAGCTTCCTTGACCTCATGGCTATCGGCCAGAAAAAGGATTTTTCCGTTTCCGATCCGGTCACCCCCGCCCTGCACCTGCCGGATGTGTCCTCGCTGATTCTGCTCGGCATAAAAAAACCCGCGGGGAAAGAAGAAGAAGTCGTCGCCTGCCGACAGTTGCAATACGCCGCATTTGACATCGCGCATCTGCTGGACATGAACGGCTATTCCGCCACGACTTACACCAAAATTCCCAGCAACCTGGTGGCGCGGAAATACGGTCTGCCAGAACGCGATATGATGTATGTAACCGTCCTGACGAGCGCGCCTCTGCCTTCCGGAGTGGAGAAACTTGAATGTAGGGGCCGCGCTTGCGCGTGCCCGTCTTCAGAACGGTCTCCGACAAGCGGAGACCCTGCAAGATCGGAATTCCCATGCGTTAAATCTATAAAGAACTCACCCAAGCCCGATGCAATCCGCAATTTTTGCCGGGAACAGGGCGCCGACCTGGTCGGCTTTTTCTCGGAAACGCGTTTCAACAAATTCGCCAGAACTTTCACCGGAAAGGTGAAAATTCCGGAAACGCGCGCGATTGTGACCGATACGAATTTCCTGTACACCTCCTTTAATCCGGAAATCGGGAGCGAAGCCACCAGGCTGAAAAAGCCTTCGGAGTGGTTACCGGGCGCAAAGTCGGTGATCGTTCTGGGCATGCATTTCCCGCATACCAGCCTGGACACGGCCAAAATTACACCATCGGAATCGGTGGGGCCTTTTGCCTTTGTGCAATACGACGCGCTCAACCTTCTTTCCGATATCGCCTTCCGGACGTGCCAAATGATCAAAAACGCCGGACACAAGGCGGTTTTGACCCGTGATTTTGACGGCCTGGCTTCCAAGATAAGAACCTGCCGCGGACTACTGCCGGATTTGCGCGCCAACTGTTACGCATCCCTGCTGGCCGGACTGAGTTATCCGGGCCGGCACGGGCATCCGATCACGCCGCAATACGGAGTCCGCCAGAGGTTTATCGCCATTGTTACCGATTTTCAACTTCCGGACGATCCTCTGTATGCGGGCAAAAACGCCTGCCGGGAATGCGGAGAATTGTGCGCCAAGGCCTGCCCTACCCGCGCCATCTCCGGGAACACCACAAAAATCAGCCTGGGAAAAAACAGTTATTCCATGAACAGGATTGACGATTATGCCTGCGACTGGGCCAAACGTTATGTCTTAAGCGGCCGGGAAGGCGGACAATATCTCGGCCTGAAAGTTGACGCGCCGCTGCCGAAAAAACGCACGGTTGAGATTCTGGCGGACACCGTGGCCAAAACAAAATGGGGCGTGCAAAAGCGTCTCCTTGACGTGGTGCCGGAATGCCTCCGGGTCTGTCCGGCGCACAAGACGAAGGCAGATGGTTCCGCAGGCTGAAACTATTAAAGGAAATATGTCATGAACAGCAATGATCTGAAAAAATACGCGAAGGAACGCGGAGCCGACATGGTCGGCATCGCCGCCATAGACCGCTTTGCCAGCCTGTCCCCGGACAAAAATCCGCTGGCTATTTTTCCGGAATGCAAATCGGTGGTTGTGCTCGGCCGCCGGATTCTGCGCGGCTCAATGCGGGGCGTGGAGGAAGGCACCAATTTTAACTCCACCTACAACACCTTCGGCTATAACTGGCTGGAAAACAATTTCCTTTCCCGCACCACTTATGAAGTTACCTGTTTCATTGAAGCGCAGGGCTTTGAAGGCGTTCCGCTCTTCGGATACTACGAGAACGGCATGCCCAAAGGCCGCCCCGTGGCGCCCGGCAAGCCGGCGCCAAACGTCATTCTGGATTATGAATTTGCCGCCCATGCGGCCGGTTTGGGGGAAATCGGACTGGGCGGCTTTTTCATCACGCCGGAATACGGCATCCGCCAGCGGTTTGCCATGATTTTAACCGATGCGGAGCTTTCGGCCGACCCCGTCAGCGCGAAAAAAATATGTGGCGACTGCGGGGCCTGCGCCGCCGCCTGTCCGTTCGGGGCGATTGATCTGAAAAACAAACATACCGCCGGCATTCCGCCGCATACCATGGAAGTTGCCGCGGTTGATTACGAAATTTGCCGCGCCTGTCCGAACGGCGCGCTTCTTGGCGAAGGGCGCGGCAGCCGGCCGGACCGCTGCGCCGCGGCGTGCGGGCGGGCGTGCGTCGCCCGGCTGGAATCGAACGGCAAGCTAAACAATAAGTTTGAATTTCCGTTCCGCAAGAGAACGCCCTGGGTTCTTGATAAATATGCGCGCCCGCTGGACACAAAAAACAATTCAAGCGCTCCCGGCATGGCCGGTTGCTTCAAACAATACGGCAAAAACTGAACGAGGTGCATGCAATCATGAAACTGACCGCAAAAATGGTAAAGGAAGCCGCCATTCGGGCGGGCTGCGGCGACGTGGGAATCGCAAACATTGAACGCTTTGCCAATGCGCCCCGCCGGATGCATCCGAAAAATATTTTTCCGGACTGCAAATCGGTCATTACGATTGTCCAGCCGATCACGCGCGGAAGTTACCGCGGCATCACCGAGGGCACCCACTGGGCCAATTACACCATTTATTCATACAACCGGCTCAACACCCTGTACCGGCCGATTGTTACATATGAAACCGCCTGTTTCATTGAGGATCACGGCTTTGAAGCGGTGCCCCTTTACCCGGGCGGGCCTGAGGCCCCCGGAAAACGGCCGCCCGTCAAACCCGACAGACCGCCGCCCGAAATCAACATTAACGTGCGAATCGCCGGAGTGGCCTGCGGCGTCGGCGAAATCGGCTGGTCAAAAGTGTTTTTGACGAAAAAATTCGGCCCGCGCGTGCGTCTGGGGACGATTCTGACCGACGCCGAGCTTGAACCTGATCCATTGCTTGAGCCGGGCACCCTCTGCAACCGCTGTATGCGTTGTGTTAAGGAATGTCCGGGCGGCGCGATCCCGAAGCCGGGCGAAAAACCGACAATAAAAATAAAGATAGATAACCAGGAATATGAATGGGCCGATGTCCACATGGGACGCTGCACCCTGACCCATCACGGACTCAACTGGGAGGCATCGCCTTTCCTTAAAAAGGACGCGCCCGGTTTCAACCTGGACGTGCGGCATTCCAATATGTCCGAGGAAACCGCCTATAAACTGTGTTATCCGGTGGGCACCTCAAAATGGCCGGCCCGGACGCCGGAGTTCCCCGAAAGCAACGGCGGCGTCATTGAGTATTACAAGCAGATCCTGTCGCATACCGGATATTTCGCCATCTGCGGGGCCAAGGGCTGCATCCGGGCCTGCATGGACAATTTGGAAAAGAAAAAGCGGATCGCGCAGAGCAATTTCAAGACGCCGGTCTGGCCGCGGCCGGCCTGGAAACTGCCGCCGCCGGCAGAGGACCAGTGCGGCGGCATCGCCGAGGGAAAATTCCCGGAACAGTTCAACAACCCCGATCTGAATCCGGGCGGGTGGAAATAGTCGGTTGTCAGCGATTAGCGAGTTGAAGTCCGATGATGCCCGACTGATTCGCGAGCGCCTGCCGCTATGCCGCTGAGTTTCAGCAGATGAAATCCGGTGGCCGGATCAAGGGCGCGTTTCGCATTCAAGCCCACCAGCTCAATGATCACCGCTTCAATGATCAAGTTCACACGCAACCCGGTGCGGCCGCAGCCGACCAGAGTTTTTCCTCCCCGGCCGGCGGCGGCATGCAAATGAAGCTCCGGACCGCGGAGGCCGTTAAAAATCGTGCCAATCCCCAAAATTTCATGACCTTTTCGGAAAGACCGCGTCAGGATCCGCTGTTTACCGCCGCGCCGGCCCGGGCCGACCACCAGTTTCCCGTCTCTGGCACCCCCCAGCAGTATGACAAATGCCGAACTGATTTTTTTATCCCGCGCCAGTTTTTCAATCGCGCCGGGCAGTATTTCGCTATCCTCAAGCCGGGCGACGAATATCCGTTTTATTTTTGCTTCCGATATTTGCATAGCTATTCATGTTGTTTAGGGAACCGAAGGCTATTTCAAGAAAGCGAAGGTATTCAGGTTGACTCGCGCGCGCGCATCCCTCAACGATATTTGACGGCACCGAAACCGCTGCTCTTCGCATCTGGGAAGTCAGCCCATAGATTTCCTCTTTGGAAAACCCTTTTGTTGTCCGATAGATCAAGACTGCCGACTTCGTCGGCCAATTCAAATGCTCTGGGTTTCACATGATTACGCATAACTTCCTCCTACAGGCTAACTGCCTACAGTCTATCCACCTTATACCGATCAATCAACATCTCTCACGGCCAGGTCCTCCTCTTCCAGCCCGAGGTAATGGCCGAGTTCATGCAGAAAAGTGCGCCGCAGTTCGCCGCGAAACCCCCGGCCGCTCTCCCGCCCCTCCTCCCGGATATTTTCAAGGAAAAGTATAATCCGCGGCGGCAAAGGCGC
The DNA here is from genome assembly GCA_028715905.1 of Kiritimatiellia bacterium. Lineage (NCBI taxonomy): Bacteria > Pseudomonadati > Kiritimatiellota > Kiritimatiellia > Kiritimatiellia bacterium. The sequence continues at coordinate 24,562 of JAQUQV010000028.1, read as the reverse complement.
GCCGTTCCCGTTTTCCCGGATAGAAGAACCTATGAACACGCCCAGCGTATCTTCTTCAAGGTCAGAGTCAGACCGGCGCGGGTCCGGTTTTACTTCAAGAATGACGGCGACCTCATCCAGGCTGGAACACAGTTCGGCCGGCAGTCGCCCGATCATTTTCTTAAGCTCGCGCTCGGCAATTTGTTTTAATCCACGCGTATTCATGCAATAAAAAATCACGCCGTCATATGGGCGCAGTTTATAAAGTGCGCCCGAAACCTCTCCGCCTTCGGGAAAAGCCGCTTTTTGATTATGACACGAATTATTTCCGTTTTATACCGCGATTAAAACCGATTCAGCACGCGCGTTCCGCCGGCACCTTGATTTTAATCGCCCGCGGAATGACTTCAATTTCAAAGCGGCCGCGGGCCGGCATCATTTCGCCGTCATACTGGGCGGCCTCCGGGCGCGAGAGGAAAATTTTTATGACGCGGCCCTGGGCATGGCGGGAGACCCGGCCCAGTTTGGCCGCCATTTTCATGATTTCACGGGGATTGTTCCGCAGGGCTAAAAAGTATCGGGAAAGGTAATCATGATGCCCCGTAAAGACAACCGTCTCAAACAAACCGTCATTGGCGAACGAATCGGGGCAAATGACAAATTCCCCGCCGTAAATCCTGGTATTATTGACCACCAGGTTAAAAACCGGGCCGTGGTACCATTCTGTCCCGTCCACAAGGACTTTCGCCATGACCGGCTTATGACGCCACAAGCGGAGTCCCATGCACCAGGTATACAAAAAATTTCCCCTGACGATTCGCCGCAGGAGGGGGCGTTTTATGATTTCCGCCTTATAACGGTTATGCGCGGCGAGAATATGGGAATCAAGGCCGATGGTCAGGGCGTCAACGAAATAAATGTCTCCTATCCGCCCGACATCAAGCGCGTAATCAGCCCCGTGGCGGATGGCGGCAACCGCCGGGCATAAATCATCCGCAAAAATGCTGCCCCTGGCCGCCAGGCCGAATGATTTGGCGATATCATTTCCCGTGCCGAGCGGAATCAGGGCGTAAGGCGGCAGGACGCGTTGCGGATATTGCATCCGGCAGCGCATCAAGGCATTGATGACCTGGGAATGAGTGCCGTCGCCGCCGATTCCGCAGATGGCGCTGTAATGACCGGGGTCTGTTTTCTGGAAGTGCTGAAAAACCGTTTCCGCCGGCGGCTGATCAACCGCCATAAGAACTTCATACGAAATATGAAATGATTCCAGCAGTGCGGCGATTTTCGGCCAGCGCCGGCCGCCCATGCCGTTTCCGGCGGCCGGGTTAAGGATGCAAAGCACATGGTTGGTTTCGTTCATTCTTGACAATAATAAGCTTCCAATATTCTCCATATTAGCTAAAAATGTGTCGATTGGAAACAAAATAGCGACGCATAAATACGGGTATGATCACAAACGCTGGCGCCTGGCGCGAAATTTTATCATGGCTTCCGGTTGATATCTCCCTGCACATAAGCGCCTTCCTGCTGGTCTGTTACAACTGCCTGAAAACCAGGCGGGAATCCGCTTCAACCCTGTTGTGGATTTTTACGGCATGGGCGTTTCCCGTCATCGGCCCCCTGTTTTACCTTTTTTTCGGTATAAACCGCGTGCCGCGCAAGGCCTTGCGCAAACATGAAACCGACCGCCATCTGCAGAGCGAACGGCGTGCCCGCAACAACGTTTCCATATCGGCCGCGGCTCTGTGTTCCGCGCGCGAAACCTTGTCCGCCGGGCCGGACAAAAACGACATACTTTATTTGAACCGCACGCTTGACCGGATTCTTCCGGAAACTCCCCTTTTAGCCGGGAATACAATCGTCCCGCTGGTGGACGGCGCGCAAGCCTACCCCGCCATGCTGCAGGCCATCAACAACGCCCGCCGCCATATCCACCTGCAGACCTTTATTATCGGCAACGACGAAACCGGACGGCAATTCATGGAGGCGCTCGCCGCCAGGGCGGAAGAAGGAGTGAAAGTCCGTTTCCTGTTTGACCGTTTCGGTTCCACCGCCGCGGTGGTCGGCGGTCTGCTGGAACGTTACGTCCGGCGGAAAAACATGCAAATCAGCGGATGGACACAAGCCAACCCGCTGAAACGACCCTTCCAGATCAATCTTCGCAACCACCGGAAAATTATGGTCGTGGACGGCAGGGCGGCATTCACCGGCGGGATCAATCTGAGGGCCGACAATATCGCCGCCGGGTCCGAGAAGTCCATCCGCGACTATCATTTCATGATTCAGGGGCCGGTTGTGCAGGAGCTGCAATATTCATTTTTAAGCGACTGGTATTTTGTGACCGAAGAAAACGCGCGGACGCTTTTAGAGGCGGATCATTTTCCGCGCCCGTCTTCGCCCGGAACGGCGCTGGCGCGGATCGTCAACAGCGGCCCGACCCCCGAGGAAATGGAGGCGATAAAAAAAGTTTTTTTTGAGTGCATCAACTGGTCGCGCCGGGAATTACTGCTGATAATGCCGTATTTCGCCCCCAGCCCGGATATTCTGCAGGCGCTCAAATCCGCCGCCCTGCGCGGCGTTGACGTCCGCCTGCTTTTCCCCAGGAAAAACAACCACCTTTACACCGGCCTGGCGGGCAAGGCGCTCTACGAGGAATTGCTGGGGGACGGAGTCCGGATTTTTGAGCGTGAACCGCCGTTCATGCATGCCAAAGCGCTCGTGGCGGACAGCAAGCTGGCGCTGGTCGGCAGCGCGAATATGGACATGCGCAGCCTGCGTTTGAACTATGAATCCAACCTGCTCGTTTTTGACGATGCATTCGTCCGGAGTTTGCGCGCGATCGTCCGGGCCGACTTCGCCCAAAGCGTTGAAATTGATCCCGACCAATGGCGCCGGCGGCCGCTGGCGCGCAAAATGCTTGAAAACACATTTTACCTGATGACGCCCGTGCTCTGACTCTCCGCCGAATCTTCCGCCGCAAACGCCGGCGTTTGCGGCGGCGCATATTTCCATGGCCAGGCGGGATTCAGCAAACACGTTTTTTTAATTTAAGATTGCAAGAGGGGAGAGATTTCAATATAAAAAAAGCAGTTGTGAAAATCGCCACGTTCAACGTCAATTCCATCCGCGCCCGCCTTCCGGTTGTCATCAACTGGCTGAACGATAACAAGCCGGACATCTTCTGCATGCAGGAAACCAAGGTTCAGGACCATGAATTTCCGGTTCAAGCGTTTATTGAGGCCGGATACCGGATCGTCTTCCGCGGCGAAAAATCCTACAACGGCGTGGCCGTGGCCAGCCGCGCCAAACCTGCGGAATTCCATTTCGGATTTGACGACGGTCTTCCCGCGGATGCAAGCCGCCTGCTCGCGGCAAAAATCGGCGCCTTTTACGTCGTCAACACTTACGTGCCCCAGGGGCGGGAGATTGAAAACGCAATGTATCAATACAAGCTGGAATGGTTCAAAAGACTGCGTAATTTTTTCGGAAAGAAATTCACCCCCCGCGACAAGATCGTCTGGGTCGGAGACCTAAACATCGCCCCGGAAGCGATTGATATTTATAACGCCCCCCTGCAGGAAAACCACGTCTGTTACCATAAAGCCGTCCGGGAAGCGTTCGCGGAGACAAAAGCATGGGGTTTTCTGGATGTTTTCCGCAAGCACCATCCGGAACCCGGACAGTATTCCTATTATGATTACCGCACGCCGAATGCCGTGGCGCGCAAAATGGGCTGGAGGGTTGACCATATTCTCGCCACGGCGCCATTGGCCGCCAGATCCCGGAATTGCTACATTGACCTCAAACCGCGCCTTGAGCCGAGATGCTCGGACCATACAATCATGGCGGCGGAGTTCGCCTGATCACCATGCCGGAAAGGAATAAAAAAATGCCTGACAATGATTCCGCCGTCTGGATAAGTTTTGACGAAATGAAAAACTTCATGGCCGATGTTTTCAAGGGTTTAGGCGTTCCGGACGACGAGGCAAAAATCTGCGCCGACGTCCTGATCACCGCCGACAAGCGCGGCATTGACTCGCACGGCATCGGCCGCCTGAAAACCATTTACTACGACCGCATCCGGGACGGAATTCAATCCGCACGGACCGGCTTTGAAATCGTGCGGGAAGCGCCGGCTACCGCCGTCGTGGACGGACACAACGGCATGGGCATGGTGATCGCCCGGCGCTCCATGCAAATGGCAATTGAAAAGGCGGCTAAATACGGCCTGGGAATGGTGGCGGCGCGGAATTCAACCCACTACGGCGCCTGCTGTTATTACGCCCTCATGGCGGTTGAAGCCGGCATGATCGGCATAACCGGCACCAACGCGCGGCCTTCCATCGCCCCCACCTTCGGCGTGGAAAACATGCTCGGCACCAATCCGCTGGTTTTCGGCATGCCGACCGACGAGGATTTCCCCTTTGTCCTGGACTGCGCAACTTCTGTTTCACAGCGCGGAAAGATAGAAGTCTATGAGCGCGCCGGCCGGGAGCTTCCCCCCGGATGGGTTATTGACGAAAACGGCCGCACCCGCACCGACACGAGCCAAGTCCTGAAAGACCTAGTCAAGGGGGCCTGCGCGCTCGTGCCGCTCGGCGGCATCGGCGAGGAAACCGCCGGTTACAAGGGCTACGGTTACGCGGCCGTGGTGGAAATTCTTTCGGCGGCCCTGCAGGGCGGCGCATACTTGAAAATGCTGCTCGGCTTTGAAAACGGCCGCAAGTCGCCCTACCGCCTGGGACATTTTTTCATCGCCATTGACATCAAGGCTTTTACCGCGCTGGACGAATTCAAAAAGACCGCCGGCAATATCTGCCGTGAACTGCGCGCCTCCAGAAAAATGCCCGGCGCGGAACGGATTTACACCGCCGGCGAGAAAGAGCACATGGCCTGGCTGGAACGCAAAGACCGGGGCGTGCCGGTCCCGAAGACTCTGCAAAATGAAATGATTATCATGCGGAATGAACTTGGCCTCACTCAATATAAATTCTCTTTTGAATAATGGGGAATTTATAAGGCTGAACAGCCAGCGACTTGTCCGGCGTAGCCTTGGCGAAGACGGAAACCACGAAGAAGGCAAATAAAGACACAACCATGCTCGCGTATGTGCCGGAGCAGTCCTTTACGCTTCATACGGTAACCAGTTCTTCGGTGTAGCCGGTCGGACGCCGCCGCACGGATTTGAAGAATACCTTTGTTTGTTTCTTTTGTCCATCCACCGAACGGCGGCCTTCAGCGGCGGACGGCTTTGCGGCCGTACGCTGAAAGGCTTGGTTGGAAGCTTTCGTTTTATGCAGTTTGAAACTGCAATGAGGATAATTCTTCCCTGGTCGCCCGATGCGAGATGCCAAGAAACTCTACACCTATGACCCTGTTATCTTTGTCATAGTCCAGTATTACGCCTGGCTGAATTTCTTCAGATTCCACTATCCGGCTCTCATCAAGCCGGAAATAAAGCGCATCACTATCCTTGTCAATTTTAATTCTCATGTTCCCTCCTCAACCGACGATCAAAGAATGCCGTGATACGTTTTTCCGGCATCGTTGTTGTATTTACGATAACTCTGAGCCATCGGTTTTCAAACTCCGGTATCCGTTTCGTAAAATGCCGAGTACCGTCATCATGATTTTCAACTTGGTCCGGCTCATGCACGGTTCGATCAGCCCATTCAAGCCTGATCCCGCGTTCGTTCAGCATGTTTCTGAAATGAACCGTGTCTTACATGCGAAAAATATATCATACCCCGGACCAAATGTCATCTTTATCTCATGCTTCCAACGTCAGCGTTGAGGATGAGGCGCGCCGATAGCCTCCGACGCTTTGTTGGCTGTCAGTCTATCTTCCGTACAAAGTTGATCAAAAATGGACCGGTGCGGTGCATAGAGTTTTCCTAATTCCATCCAAGTCTGTATCTTTGCTCTTGTGAAGTCAGGTTCGGATAACTGGATCTGTCTGATTGTTTCCTTGTGAACATCCTGCCCGAATGCATCAGGTTGAAGAGAAGCGAGATTTTGTCTTTTTACGCCTGCGCGGCGGAACCGAAAAGGACAAACTGACTTTGTCCTTTTGCAATACGGGAGATTTTATGGATAAAGACAAAGTCAATAGTCACGACCTGATAAAACGCTGAAACTGCCGAAAGGCTTGTTCCCACGCCCCCGTATCCCGCGGATGATAAATCTTGATTGGAAACGCCTTCTTGATAATCGGCAAAGCATCATGCAATGACTTAATCACCGCCAGCCCGAGCGCCTGAACCATCAGATTCCCGACCGCCGTCGCTTCCACCGGCCCCGCGCTCACCGGCGCGCCGACGGCGTTGGCCGTGAACTGATTCAAAAGTTCATTGCGGCTGCCGCCGCCGACAATATGCACGATTTTCGTGGACTGGCCGGCAATCCGGGAAATGTCGTCGCTGATGCTCCGGTATTTGAACGCCAGGCTTTCATACACCAGGCGCAGAATTCCGCCGCGCGTTGCCGGCATTGTTTGACGTGTGCGCCGGCAATAATCACTGATCGCTTTTTCCATATCGGGCGGGTTGTAAAAGGATTTGTCATCCGGATCAATAAACGCGGAAAATGGCTTCGCATCCCCGGCCTGCCGGTAAATTTCCGTCCACGCCATTTCCTGTCCTTCCCGGTCGCGCCAGCCGCGGCGCAATTCATGCACCAGCCAGCCGCCCATGCAGTTTTTCAGAAGACGGACGTTGCCTATGCCGCCTTCATTGCTCAAGTTAGCGGAGTAAGCTTCCGGGGTTGTAATCGGTTCCGGAACAAGTTTTCCGACCAGCGACCAGGTTCCGGAACTGATAATGAGCGCTTCGCCCGGATTGTCAACCGGCGCGGCGGCGAACGCGCTGGCGGTATCGTGCGAGCCGACCGCGATCATTTTCGCGGATTTAAGCCCCGCCGCCCGGGCGATGGAAGCATGCAATTTCCCGATTGTTGCGCCCGGCTTGACAATCTCCGGCATCACTTCGCGCGGAATCCCAAGCCTGGCCAGAATTGTCCCGCTCCACTTTTTCTTTCCGGCATCCATGAGCTGGGTTATGCTGGCCCATGTTGAATCAACTTGCACCCGGCCGCACAGAAAATAATAAAAAAGCGAGGGAGCGGGGACAAACCGGCAGGCGGATGCCAGCAAATCGGCGCGGTTTTGCGCAAACCAGAGAATCTGGTTACTGACATTGAACGGCTGAAAATGAATGCCGGTGATTTTATAAATATCATCGGCGGAAATGCGCCGCTTGAGCCGCGTGATCATCGTGTCCAGCCGGTGGTCGCGGTAAGCGTACATTTTGCCGAGCAGATCGCCTTTCGGGGTTATAAAAACGCCGTCGGCCCCCCATGCGTCAATGCCGATTGAATCCAGCGCAGAAGCAAATTCCCGCCGGTAAACGCGCAATCCTTCAATGATATTGGCGTGGATAAAAGTATCATCCCAATACATGCGTTCTTCGGGAGCGCCTGATTTCCCGGGAATAAAGAATGAAACGGGCTCGTAGGAAAAACGATGAATCTCCTTCATGACGAAGGATTTTTTCCTGAACTCGGCGGCGAAGCATTTGCCGCCGGAGGCGCCGAGATCAACCGCGAAACAACGTTTGGGGTTCATGCTAACGCATTTCCTGTCCGCCGGTAACATTGACGGCCTGGCCGGTCATGTATGACGACTGATCCGAGGCCAGGAAAACAACCACATTGCAGACATCGTCGTACACGCAGGGCCGCCGCATGGGAACCTGGTCAATGTATTTCTGCCGGACTTCCTGCTCGCTGATGCCCTGATTGACGGCGTATTGCCTGAAAAGGCTGCCGGTCCACAGGGGCGAATCAAGCAAATTGCCCGGGCAGACCGCGTTGACCCGCACTCCTTTTTCAGCCATTTCCAAAGCGGCGCTCTGAAGCAGGCCGATGGCGCCGAACTTGGAGGCGGCGTAGGCGGAGTTTTTATAGGAGCCTTTTTTTCCGGACTTGGAGTTAATCTGGATAAAGGAGCCGTTTCCGCCGCGGGCCATGAGTTTCAAGGCGTGTTTCATGCAGAGCATCTGGCCGACAAGGTTCACCTCTATCACCTTCCGCCATTTGGCGGCGTCAAATTCGGCCAAGGCCCCGGAGACCAGGATGCCGGCGTTGGCCACGAAAACATCCAGCCCCTGCCACAGATCATCAGCCAGACCGACCAGGGACTCCACTTCGGACTCGCCGGTCACATCGCAGCGTTTAGAACTGACAAGTTCGCCATAGGCCGGCTTTAATTTTGCCGCAGTCGCTTGCAGTTGCTTTTCCTGAAGATCGGCCAGGATAACCCGGCAACCTTCGCGCAAAAGTCTTAAGGCAATCGCCTCGCCCAGGCCCTGCGCGGCGCCGGTTACAATGGCGCGTTTTCCGGTCAACATGCCCCTCTTTGTTAAATTTGCGATTTTACCGGACGTTGCTTTCTGACCGCCGACCTCTGACCTCTGATCTCTTGGTTCTGCCTTCTGCCTTCCGCCTTTTGCCTTCGCTTCGGTCATGGCAGCACCACCACTTTCAATGCGCCGGAGGACGGATCGCTTTGCGCGCGCACGGCCTCGTTAAATTTTGAGAGAGGGAAACGATGGGTTACCAGCGCGCGCCCGTTAATCCTGCCTGAAACCAGCATGTCGCGCGCAGCCAGATATTCGGTCTGCGAGGAACTGTTGGCGCCGTGCAGATTCAATTCAAGGTAATGAATGCGGTTCAGGTCAATCGGCGCAACCGGGTCGGATTTGGGCATGCCGGCGAAAATTGACAAATGGCCGCCGCGCTTAAGCAGCCCGATCCCCTCCGCAACCAGCGCCTTGACAGAGGCGGCCACCACCACGGCGTCAACCCCGCGGCCGGCTGTTTTTTCCTTCACCCACTCGGCCGGGCTTATCCGGCCGCTGTTCACCAGATTATCAAACGGCAGTTTGATTTTTTTCAACAAATCAAGGCGCGGCTGGGAAACATCCATAATCGTTATTTCCCTTGCCCCGCGGGCTTTTGCCACCAGCCCGTTCAAGACCCCGATAATCCCGCCGCCGAAAATAACGGCGTGCGCGCAATTTTCCATGGGAATATATTTCATTCCGTTGACGCAGCAGCTCAAAGGCTCAATAATCGTTCCCTGATCGGACGGCAAGTCAAAAGGCACGGGAATAAGACACCCCTGCCGGACCGCTATTTCGGGCATTAAAATATATTCCGCGAATCCGCCGTTGAACTGGTAGCCCATGGCGATGAAACCTTTTTCGCAGAGATTTTCACGATGGAGGCGGCACATCGGGCACTTGCCGCACCCGATGACGGTCTGAACCACATACTTGCCGCCCTTGACAACGCCATTCACGCCGGCGCCGATTTCAACCGCGATGCCGGTGATTTCATGGCCGACAATCGCCACATCAACCTGTTTTTCACCCGACAAAACCCGCTGGTCGGTACCGCATAACGCGCAGGCTTCTACCTTAAGCAACACCTCCCCTGCCCCAACCTTCGGGACGGGCACTTCTTCAACGACGATCACTCCCGGTTTTTTTATTACAGCCGCTTTCATGTTTAATCCAGACCCAGAGCCGCAGAGGCGGGCCGGCACAAAGTTTACCCATTACGGCCAAAACCGCCCCAGGAAAGATTTTCACCTGCTTTCGTTTTCCGACTCTGTGCCTTTGTCCTTTCTTTTTCCTTGGGTTTCGTCAAACACGGTTTGGGCATATCACGCGCGCTAAACACAAACGGAAATTAACAAAAATGCGATTTATTGCAACATGAACTTGATTTTTCATCGGAGCGGCGGCGGCGCGTCAAAACCGCTGTTTACGCCCGGCCGCCCTGGCCAAGTCCGCCGTCAGCGCAACCGAATTTTTATGAAAGGGCATGATCAGATAAATACCGTCGGATGATTGCGCCAGGCCGGCGACAAGGGCAAGGGCCAACCCCATGCCGGCCTTCAACTGGTCTTCCGGCTTCGGATAGCGCGCAATTTCCTCCACCACCTCCGGCGGAACAGTGATGCCGGGAATCCGGCCGGAACGGACGAATTCAGCCTGCCGGAGGGAAAGCAGCGGCATGACGCCGAAAAATTTTTTCAGCGTAAATTTTGCGAGCGCCTCGGCAACCCGCCCAAAATCATCTGCCGCAAAAACCGGCTGGGTAAAGACAAATTCGGCCCCGGCCTCAACTTTCTGCGCGAGCCATGCGGTCTGGCTTTTCAGCTTGCCGCCGTGCGCGAAGGCGCACCCGGCCGCCAAATCAACTTTTTCAGGCAGGGACTGTCCGTTGACCAAGGCGCCCTCCCGCAAAAGAGCGATAAGCCGCAAAAGCTCAATGGAACTGCGCAAGTCGTTCACGCGGGTTGCAACACGGTCAAAGGCGCCGGCGCCGGGCGGGTCGCCGGTAACCGCCAGCACACCCCGGATGCCGAGGTCGGCCGCGCCGAGCAGATAGGAGGAAACATGCAGGGCATTGGCCTGCGTGGCCGCTTTATGAATGATGGCGGGAATTTTATATTTCTGCTGAAGCAGAAAAGCGCAGGCCATACAGTCGCGGGCCGGATTGGCGGCGGGATTGTCGGGCACGTTAAAAAAATCAATGCCGCAATCGGCCAACGGTTTGACGGCCGCCACGGTGGCGGCAAGATTCCGAGAGAGGGCCGCCCTCACTTCCACCGCAATCAACGGCCTTTTGCCGGAATGCAAAACGGCCCGAACAGGATTATCAAGGGGAAAACTTCCGCCCGCGAATTTTTTTTCAACGCAAACCGGCCGCGCCCCACCCGGCAACCCGGCGGAAACGCCCTGCCCCGCGCCTGAACGGACAGCTCCGGGCGTCTTTTCCTTAAAGGCGCCCGCCAAGGCCCGGATATGCTCCGGCCCGGTTCCGCAGCATCCGCCAAAAACCACCACGCCTGCCCCAAGCCATTTCCGGGCCTCCTCAACGAGCGCTGCGGCCGGGAGGTCGTACCGCACGAGGCCGCGCTCAATGGAAGGCGTGCCCGCGTTCGGATAGGCCAGCAAGGGCAGGTCGGTGTTATCCGCCGCGAGCTTAAGAACCGTTCCGAGATCGTAAGGGCTCAAACAATTGACGCCGAAAACGGCCGGCTTGAATCGATTCGCAAAGGCGATCATTTCCAGCACCGACTTGCGGGCATAGGGACGCGCGATTGACTGCCCGCCGATTGAAAAAAATACGGGCAAATCCGTCCCGCCGGCCGCCTGCAATGCTGCCCGCGCCTCGCTGGGCGACGAAAAAGTTTCCAGCATCAATAAATCCACTCCGCCGGCTTTCAGGGCTTTCATCTGGGAACGGAAATGCGTTTCCAGCAAGCGCGCGCCTCCGCCGGCGGTTGTTACGCCCAGGTCCAGCGGGCCGACCGACCCCGCGACCAGCGCGCGTCCGGCGGCGGCGGAACGGGCGACCTCCGCGCCAAGCGTGTTGATGCGTTCGCATTCTTTCCCCAGTCCGAACCGCTCCAGCCGCGGAAAATTGGCCGCAAAGGTGTTGGTTTCTATTATCCGCGCTCCGGCTTCAATATATTTTTCGTGAATCCGCCCCACCAATTCCCGTCCGGCGGCGTCAAGGTTGGCGCTTTCCGGCGGCATGGTTGTTTTGCCGGAAAGCTCCTGCAGGCGCGTGCCGAGAGCGCCGTCGCCGATGTAAATCTGATCCTTTAAGCGCAACTCCATTTGACTTCACGCCCTTCCTGATTCCGTCAGTTATCCGCCAAATGCAAACAACGGGGATATTATTCTTTTCCGGGCGGATTGTAAACACTGCGCGGGCCGCGGCGTTCATACAATCAGCATGCAGTCGCCATAACTGTAAAAGCGGTATTTTTCCCTGACGGCAATTTCATAGGCCCGGCGGACTAATGCGCGGCCGGCAAAGGCGCTGACCAGCATCAGCAGGGTTGAACGAGGCAGATGGAAATTGGTGAGAAGCGCGCTGACGATTTTGAAACAATAGGGCGGATGAATAAAAATATCGGTGCGGCCCCGGCCGGGCGCGATCATTTCCTCCGAACCCGCCGCGGATTCAAGGGCGCGCACGACCGTCGTCCCGACGGCCACGATTCTCCGCCGGCCGGCCCGGGCATTGTTTACCGCCGCCGCCGCTTCCGGTAAAATTATGAAACGCTCCGATTCCATTTTATGCCCGGCGATTTTTTCGCTCCGGACGGGCACAAAGGTGCCGGGCCCCACGTGCAAAGTAACGCTTGCGCGCTGCACCCCGGTTTTTTCAAGAGCAGCCAGCAATTCATTGGATAAATGCAGGCCCGCGGTCGGCGCGGCAATGGCGCCGGGCGTTTTGGCGTAGACCGTCTGATAGCGCTCGCGGTCCAACTGCCGCTGGAAAGCGGACTCGTTCTTTGTCCGCTTGATATAAGGCGGCAAGGGCGGCAAGCCTTCTTCTTCAAGGATTTTCATAAGATCATGATCGCCGCGCAGTTCCAGCAAGGCGCGGCCGCGGGCGCCGGTTGATTTTACGCACGCTTCCATTTTATCGCCGGCCAGCAGAAGGATATCGCCCGGAGCGGACCGGCCGGACGAATGCAGGAGAACCTCCCATGTGTTTTTTTCGCGCTCTTCAATGAAAAGGATTTCCGCCTTTCCGCCGGTTTTCCTTTTCCTGCCGAAAATCCTGGCCGGGATAACGCGGGTATCGTTCAAAACCATGAGGTCGCCGGCCCGGAGCAGACTCGGCAGATCGGAGGCGCGATAATGAAGAATTTCGCCCCCGGCGCGGCGGACGAGCATGAGCCGTGAAAGTTCACGCCGTGGCGCGGGCCGCTGGGCGATCAATTCCGGCGGCAGATGATAATCAAAATCTTTCGTCAGCATGTTGGCAACAAGGGCAAGACAAGGGATTTTGCGCGAATAAACGGCGATTATATTGATCCGGCTCCGGATACAAGCAAAATAAGCTTGTTTTACCCGCCCTGATAATTACTATTTTCGGAAATACGGCCCGGCGGACGCGCCGGCGGCCAGCCGGAAGTCTCCGGCTGAACCGGAAAAGTTCTTCGTAAAACGGTTATATTTCTTAAAAAACTGCTTAAAAGCAGAATCAGCGAAAAGGATACAATTATGACCATCCAGCCCTGCCGAAAAAAATGGAAAGGCGCCATGAGCGACCGCGAGCGGTTCAACAACCAGATGCATTACCGGAAAACGGACCGCTGTTTCAACATGGAATTCGGCTATTGGAATGAAAATTTCACCCTCTGGCCGATGTTTGTTGAAAACCATGTGACCAATAACGGGGAAGCGGATATTTTCTTCAATTTTGACAAAATCAAGGGCGTTGACGGCAAGGTCTGGCTCTCCCCGCCGTTTGAAAGCAAGGTTGTCCGGGAAACAGAGGACACCCTGATCATGATGAACGGCGACGGACTGCTGGCCGAAGTGCGTAAAGACGGGCAAAGCTCCATCCCGCATTACGTCAAAGCCTCCATTATTACTCCGGACGACTGGAAAAAATGCAAGGCCGAACGCTTGCGCCGCGACGATCCGGAACGGAGGGTGGATGTCGCCCTTCTGCAAAAACAGCATCCGCCCGCGCGCGCATATCCGCTCGGCGTGTCCTGCGGCTCAATGATCGGAAAAATCCGCGACATGCTGACCTTTGAAGGCCTGGCTTACGCCGTTTATGATTATCCGGAGATGGTGGAGGATATGGTGGAAACCGCCTGCGTGCTGGTGGAGGATTTCCTGGACCAGGTCCTCGGCAAAATTGATTTTGATTTCGCCTCCGGCTGGGAGGACATCTGTTTCAAGAACGGCCCGATTGTTTCGGTTGATTTCTTCAAAAACGTTGTCATGCCGCGCTACAAGCGCGTCAGCGGCAAACTCCATGCCCACGGCATTGATCTCTGGTACACCGACTGCGACGGCGACGTGCGGCCGATCCTGCCTTACCTGCTTGAAGGCGGAATCAACTGTCTTTTTCCGTTTGAAGTCAACGGGTGCGCTCATCCCGCCGAATTATTGAACGAATACGGCCGGGATTTAAGGATCATGGGCGGGGTGGACAAAATTCAACTGGGCAAAGGGCCAAAAGCCATAAAAGCCTACCTGGAAACCCTGGCGCCGCTCGTTGAGCGCGGCGGCTACATCCCTTTCTGCGACCACCGCTGCCCGCCGGACGTCAAGCCGGAAGATTACCTGTATTATCTGGATCTCAAGGAAAAAATGTTCGGAATAAAATAGGAATAATTCACCGCCCGCTTCGCTAGGCGCGGAGTACGCGGAGTTTTATCTCTGCAACCTTTGCGTCTCTGCGGTAAATGTTTTAGGAGATCAAAAATGACAAAACGCGAAGCAGTCCGCTGTGTGCTTGACGGAAAACGGCCGCCTTATGTTCCCTGGTCATTCGGCTTCACCCGTGAAGCCTGGGAAAAACTTATCGGTTATTTCGGGTCCGCCGCCGCGACGAAGGCCGGCCTGCACAATCACATATTCATGGGGGGCATCGGCGACCGGCTTGAAAATGTCGGCGGGGGATGCGTGCGGGACATGTTTGGAGTGGTGTGGGACCGGAGCGTGGACAAGGATATCGGCGTGGTCAAGGGGCACGTTCTGCCGGAACCGACCCTGCAGGGGTATGAATTTCCGGACCCGCTGGACAAGCGGTTTTTTGCGGCATTGCCCGCTGAAATTGAAAAACACAAGGATTGTTTCCTTGAATTCGCCATCGGATTCTCGCTTTACGAGCGCGCCTGGACTTTGCGCGGCATGGAAAACCTGATGATGGATTTTTACGACCATCCCGACTTCGCGCGCGAACTTTTCAGAGCAATCGCCGACTTCAACATCGCCCAAATCCGTGAAGCCGTCAAACATGACATTGATGCCGTTCATTTCGGCGACGACTGGGGACAACAGCGCGGCCTGCAGATGGGGCCGGAAATCTGGCGGGAATTCATTTTCCCGGAATTGAAACGGATGTACGGCGAGGCGCACAGGGCCGGGAAATACGTTACCATCCATTCCTGCGGCGACGTGGATGAATTATTTGACGACCTCATTGCCATCGGGCTGAATTGTTTCAATCCTTTCCAGCCCGAGGTCATGGACACAGCCGCGCTGATCGCCAAATACCGTGGAAAACTTTCGTTTTTCGGCGGGCTCTCAACCCAGAAGACGCTCCCCTATGGCACCGCGGATGACGTTAAACGCGAAACGCTCCGCCTGTTGGAACTGGGGCGCGCGGGCGGCTACATCCTCGCCCCGGCGCACGCGGTTGAGGGCGACGTGCCGCTGGAAAACATGC
Organism: Kiritimatiellia bacterium; assembly: GCA_028715905.1. Classification (NCBI taxonomy): domain Bacteria; kingdom Pseudomonadati; phylum Kiritimatiellota; class Kiritimatiellia; species Kiritimatiellia bacterium. The sequence continues at coordinate 9,301 of JAQUQV010000028.1, read as the reverse complement.
TGGCCTTCATTGATACCGTCCATGAACAGCCTGGATTCAAAACCTGAAAGGCGCGCTTGCCCCGGTATCGGGAAAAATGCAGGTCAGGTTTGCGTTACCGGTACGCCTTGCCGTATTCTTCAACTGCTTCGATCAGGGCTTTGATGTTTTTCAGGGGAACGTCCGGCTCAAGCACGTGCGTGGGGGCAAGACACAGGCCGCCGCCGCGTCCCACTTCGGCGATCATCTTTTTGGCCGCGCCCTTTACATCCGCGACGGAGCCGAACGGCATGGTGGTCTGCGTGCCGATAGTTCCCCAGAAGGACAAATGCTTCCCGAATTCTTTTTTAACCAAAAGCGGATCCATGCATTCCGGCTGGACCGGATTCAAAATGTCAAGGCCGATTTCAATCAAGTCCGGAATAATATCAAAAATATTGCCGTCACTGTGATAAAACACCAGGATTTCAGGGTTTATTTTCTTCGCGAGCGCGATATATGACCTGAATCGGGGCTTAAACAAATCCCGCCAGATTTGCGGCGCAAACATCATGCTCTGCTGGGCGCCCACATCGTCGCCGAGGAAGAGAACATCGATTCCTGTTGGCACCATATTTTCGATCCTTTCCATGTTTACGTTGAAAATTTTCTCAATCAAGGCCTCGCACCACAGCCGGTTTTCATAAATATCAACAAGGAAATTCTCCGGCCCCCTGAGCGAACGCGCGGTTTCATATGTTGAGATGGTATCTCCCTTGACGATAAAACCCCCGGCATGGAGGGCGTCAACCTCCGCTTTTTTATTCTGCCAGCGATAAGGGCGGCCCAAATCCGGCGCAGGATAATTTTCAATATCATGGATGCCGGAAATATCGGCCAGCGGCGATTCACAGTGCATATAACCGTCCGGCTGATGCGCTACCCCCCATTCGCTGACGATTGCATCCGCGGAAAGATTTCTGCCCGAATAGTATTTTGAATAGTCATTCATGTTTTTCGTCGGTTCCGCCACGACCTTCCTGAGGCCATTCCTGGCATGATAAAACCTGCTTTCCAAAGACCGTTCAATATCCGCCCGGCCGGTTTCCTGCCGAAGTTTCGCGACCAAGGCGCCGGTGAAAACATATGTAAAAGGCACAAATTCCGGATCCCGGCGCCGCATGGCGCGGAAAAAGTTTTCCCGATATGAAAGGTTTACAGCGCTCATAAGGCAATCCGTATTTCGTTTTTTGTTGTCTTGTTTTCCCGCAAGGCAATCCAAAGCATTTTGTTTTCCTCGTCAAAACACCAGCCTTGATCCTTGAAACCAACCGCCGCGCTTGGACCAGCCAATGCGCTTTGATTCAACCTGATATTTTCAGGCGGAGCGGAAACATGGATTTTAAGAAGATAATTTCTGGCGGTCGGCATATCGGCAAAACCCCCCGTCCGCGGCCTTATGTCAACATGCAGAGTATCGTTTTGTTGCCTTGTTTTGATTTCTGTCGTGGCAAAGCGTCCGTTTTCATATTCAAGGCTCACGCCGTCGTCTTCATACAGCAAGAAACAGCTGTCAGCGCCTGGATAAACATCAAGCATCATGTTTACCCACGGCCGCCGGCCGACGCATTCCATACGCTCAACCATGGGGATGACGGCGCCGGCGCGGACAAACAATGCCCCGCCCCTGTCCGTCGGAATGTTGCAGGCCACCGTTGTTCCGCCGGTATATTGTTTCCCGCTCCAATAATCCAGCCATTTTCCATCCGGCAGGTATATTTTGTCGGTAAAAGCGCCCACCAATAATTCATGACCAAGCATGTACTGATTCAACAGGCCAAAAGTGTTTTTATCCTGCGGAAAAGCCAAGGGCATGGGCCGTATAATCGGCATTCCGGTTTTAAGGGACTGATAGGCATAACTGTAGATATAGGGAATAAGCTGGTAGCGCAGTTGGGCATAGAATTTGAAAATAGCCCCAAGCTTTTCGCCCAACAACCAGGGATGCGACCATGTGCCGAAACTATTTACCTGCGACCAGGGTTGCAGAAAGCCGAAGTGAATTCCTTCCGGCGTGAAGACATTCATATCACAAGTTGTATAAGTTTGCGCGCAGAATGCCAGATTCAAACTGGCAATCAGGGATTTTGGACCGCCGCCGGTATCACCCGCCCAAGTTCCAGTATACCGCTGCAGGCCGGCCCAGCCGTTGGGCGTAAAACAAACCGGCCTTTTTTTGGTATATTCCTTAAAGCCTTCATGCATCTGCTGCACGTATAAGAGCGGATAGAGATTGTGCATTTCCAGGTCGCTCATGCCGTTGGCGTATAATCTGTCCGGGTGTTCGTGGGTCTGTTCGCAGCCGTCCTGCTTGAAGAAATCCACGCCCATCTCAATAAATTTCTTATGATGCTCAAACCATGGTTCCTCCGGTATGGTCAACTGGTCCAGTTTGTGCTCATACCTGAAGGCCGGGGCGTGCGGCATCAGGGGAAATTCCGCTTCGTCCTGCTCCGGCGCATTGAAAGCCGTGTCCGGTATGGCCGGGTTGTTTAAACCGGATAATTTTATTTTTCTTTCAGCCTCATAGCTTAAATCATAATTGTTTCCCTCCCAGAGCCCGAATTTGAAGCCAAGCCGCTTCAGGGCGGATATAAATGTTCGGCCTCCTTTCAGCGACCAGGGGGGAATTCGAAATCTTTCCGGATGCCATTCCTTTTTAGTTGACAAGTCGTAAAACGCCTTCATCCAGCCTGGTTCCAACCCAATGACATCGCAGGGTATTTGCCGGTCACGGAACTGCAGGGCGTTGTCCACCACTTCCCGGTCGTCCGCATACATCCTGCAGAGGAACCATAAGCCGAAAGACCAAAGCGGCGGCAGAGGCGGCTTGCCAGTCAAATCAGTGTAACGATCAAGAAGGGATGAAAAGTCAGGGCCGGGAATAAAATAAAAATCGGGCATGCCGCCCATGGCCTTCCAGTAATACTTCTGATTATCCGACGCTCCCATGTCAAAATAATGCTTCCATGTGGTATTGACCAGGAACGCGTAACCATTGGTGCTCAGGAAAAAAGGAATCGGTATGTAATTTACAACGTTTCTGATCCACATGATTGCCTTACTGCCGCGATGTTCCATTTTTTCCCGGTTTTGATCGCCAAATCCAAAAAATCGCTCATCCGCCCCAAGATTCATGTTGACCTTATAGCCGCCGCTTTTGGAAATTTGAAAACCGTTCCCGGGGCTGGTGCCGGCAAGGAGATTCCCATTGGAATCGAGGAAATTGATGGAAAACGGATTTTTGACAATTTCGACAATTATATCCGCGGCGATGCCCTTTAACACATTGTCATCTTCCTCCACTTTAAAACCGGATCCCCCGGCACTCTCCCTTATAAAACCGTATTTGTTCATTGCCGGAAGGAGATAATCATCGCCGGAATTCGCGCAGCTAACCCTGGTTATTCCTTTGTCCAAGAACAAAATCCTGACCTTTAGCTTGTTGTCGGTTTCGATTTCCAAGCCTGTTTTCATTAATTGATGTTTAAACATGACACTTCCTATGATTATTGGACTTCAAGGCGCGCGCCGTTTGTTTCCATGACTTCCCGGTACCACCAAGCCGAGTCCTTGGGAATCCGCCTGCCGGTTTTATAGTCCACGTACACCAGTCCGAACCGCTGCCGATAGCCGTGCGCCCATTCAAAATTATCCATGACGGACCAATGAAAATAACCGATGCCTTTCACGCCGTCCTTGATGGCGCGGCGATATTCAAGGAGGTAACTGCGGATAAAATCTATCCTTTGCGGATCGGGCACGCGGCCATCCTTATGCACCCAGTCGCAATTTGCCATCCCGTTTTCCGTAACCACAATCGGCAGCTTGTATCGCTCGTGGAAAAAGCGCGGTCCCCAATACAAAGCGTCCGGCGCGATGCGCCAGGCCATTGTTGTCAACGGAGGCCCATCCTGTCCCGGCATATTTTCCCATCCGCCGTTGCGTTTTGCCCGGACGGTTTGAGCGCCGTAAATGTTGATTCCGTAGAAGTCCAGCGGCTGACATATTGTTTTCAGGTCATGCGTCCCTATCCGCGGCATATCATGAGCAAACAGTTTCAGCCCGTCGGCCGGATACCGCCCCAGAATCATGGGGTCCGACCACCAGGTGTTGCTCCAGCAGTTTTTCGCGGTAACCGAGAAGGTAGCGCGGCGGGCCGCATTTACATCGGCTCTGCCGGAGCTGGCCGGCACTTTCAGCGTTCCCACCAGGGCCGCTCCAATTACCGGCTTTTGTTTTGCCCGCGCCCTGATGACCTGCACCGCCTTGCCGTGCGCCAGCAGCGAATGATGGCCGCAGCGCAATACCTCCGGAAAATCCAATTGCAAACCGGGCGCGTGCACGCCGCTTTGATGCCCGGACCCGATATAGCACTGCGGCTCGTTTTGTGTTATCCAATGCGTTACGCGGTCGGAAAGCCTGTCAACCACGGCTTGCGTGTATTCAGCAAACCATGCAGGACTGTCCGGGTTCAACCATCCGCCCCGACAGAAGAGTTCATACGGATAATCCCAGTGAAAAAGCGTCACCCACGGTTGCACATTGTTCGCCAGCAGAACATCCACCAGGCGATCATAAAAGGCCAGTCCTTTCGGATTCACGCGGCCGGTTCCAAAGGGAATCACGCGCGGCCAGGATATGGAGAAGCGATAGGCGCGCACGCCGAGCCGGCCCATAAGCTTCGCATCTTCGCAATAACGATGGTAATGATCGCAGGCCGTCTTTCCGTTATTGCCTTCCCAGATTTTATCGCGCCAGCGGCACATCATGTCCCAGACGGAAAGCCCCTTGCCGTCTTCAAACGCGGCTCCTTCAACCTGGTAACTTGCCGCCGCCACACCCCAGATAAAATCCTTCGGAAAACTCATGGTATCTTCCCTATTATTGATTTTCTTCATTATAGACGCGAATCTCATACACGCCGACCGGCGTCTTTTGTCCCAGCGGGTCATTTTTCGCATCGCCGCCAACGGCGAACACGGTCAACCTTAAAGCATCCGAGGTTACAGCGTCAAAGACCGCCTTCCGGCGGCGTTGATAATTGCCTTTTTCCTCGTAAACCACTTTCCATTCCCCGCCAAGTTTGACGGACAATGCCCAGTCCCTGGCGCATTGTCCAGCTTTCCAGAATGGCGGCATGCAATGATACGGCTTTCTAAGACAAGTATCAAACGAGACCAGAATGACGTTAAATTTCCGCGGCTTGTCAAATCGGAGCTCAAGCGCTTGGGGCATCGGGACGCCGGAAATCCAGAGGTTCGGCATTCCATAAGGCCAGCCCCAGCCGTTGTTCACGTTCCGAGCCTGATAAGGCTCAGGCTGGGGATCAATGCGCACAGCCAACGCGCCGCCATCGCGGTGACGGCCGGTATCCTGCCGCCAGAATTCATAGGCCGGCAGTTCCGTCTCGTGCGGCTGGAATCGGTTTAAAAGACGGTTCTGCGGCTCGCATCCTCCGGGTGAAACCTGTAAATACTCGCACGCAACGCCGGCCGGCAAATTAATGGTTCTTGCCCAGCGCACTCCCGGAAATGCCTTCAAAATAATGCGATGCGGCTTGCCGGGGATTATCCGCGCATCCAGTTTTGCCCTAACCCATCCCTCTGAATTTGCCGGGACTTTTATTGAAGTTTCCCGGACTACAAGCCCCGGCTCCTTTTGCCAGATTGTCTCAAGCTGCTGCAATGCCATGCCAAGTTCCACGGACTGCGCGTTCGTGTTTTTAAGATAAAAATCAACGTTGTTGACGTGATCGTGCGTAAGCGGCGCCACCACCGCCAAAGCATTGTCCAGCGGAATATATTCACCGGGAATCAAATCGTCCATCTTGAACGGCGATTCGCCGGCCGCATAAGCCCGCGCCGAAAGGGCAAGATCGCGCCCATCGCTGTTCCTGATCCCCATCACATGCGCATCATCTTTTAACAACTGCTGCTGAATGACGGCAACATGATTTTTGGCCGGGGCCGCGGTTTGGCGGGGCGACAAATCATGCGCAATGGCGTAAACGGCCGCCGTGCCGACCGCCTGGCCTTGCATGGCCGTCGTCAGCATGACCCTGACCGGCCCCAAGGCCACATGAGTAACGCTGATATTGCGGCCCGCCATCCAGAGATTGGCGACATTACGGCTGTATAACGCCCTGAGGGGCAGGGAAAACGGCGCAACGTTCGCCCAGCCCTTGTAATTCTTGTCCCCGGAGGATGGTTCCGGGTGCTCGGCCTTGTTCAAGATGCCGCCCATAATGTGCACATCAATAAACCAGCCGGCGTAGGCAACGCGATCCGGCCATTGCCGGTCCTGATGGCAGTCATGCTCCGTCAGGATAATATCCCCCGCCAGCCGCCGCGATTCGCGCTTGCCGGGCACCGCGCCGACCCATTCCAGCGCGTAATTTTGCGCCGCCTCTTTTTCCGGCCCGTAATTCTTGATATAATTCCAAACTCCGAAAAGATGTTTCAACAGTTCGGCGCGCACTTTCTGCATGTCATTGATCTGATGATACGGCGCGCCGATTTCAATCCACCAATATCCGAGATAGTCGTCGGAATGCGCAAGTTTGTATAGCGGGCGATACGCGCCGATTTCAGCCTGGGTCCTATAAAGGATGGCGTCCGGCGGCGGAACAAATTCAATCGGGCGTTCCGTCTTGCGGGCGTAAAAATACAGAGTGCTGCCCATTGTTTGCGAATCGGGTTTTAACGGCGCCAGCGGCTCGTTGAATTCGCCCCGGCCTTCGCGGCCATAACGGAACTCGGCGCCCGCCAGCGCCCCGACCGTGGCGTCTCCCGTGCAATCGGCGAAATGTTTGGCGTAAAAAATCAATTCCCGCTCTGAAGCAAGCTCGTGTCCATGCACAGCGACAATACGGCGTTGATAGGGCGACTGCTCCCGCCCCAACGGCTCAACTTCAACATTATAAACAACCGTATTGCAGTATAAATCCAGGTTTTTTTCATTTTTTACCGCCGCATCGAGCGTCAGATCATAAATACTGTTGGTTATACTAAACGGCTCGTGGCTGCGGCTGACCACTTCGTGCATCAACTCCCCGACTATCCCGGTTTCCCGCGTCCAGGCGTTATACTCGGCCGAACCAAGCGGACATACCCGGACCTCACTTGACGAGTTTCCGCCCAGGACCGGACGATCCTGGACTAAGGCCGTTTTGACGCCCTGCCGGGCGGCGGCAAGCGCCGCGCATACTCCCGCCAATCCCCCTCCAACCACCACAAAATCATACGATAATTTTTCCATGATTCGTTGCTCCGTCCCGAAGCAGTCCAGGCCTGCGGCTCAAAAAAACTCTCCTGATTTTTCAACTCAAAACAACCGCCTGAAAAAGCGCAAAAATCCCGCCGACAACCTCTCAAACTGATTTTTGAAAAAAGCGCCCCGGCCGTCTTTGCCGTTCCGGCTGCCCCGGCCAGAGACAGCATTGACGGCAAACCGGTAGTTTTGCCCCTTGTTATCATCAAATCTTACCGTCCCAAAATCATCCGCCGACGAACAGCAAAACGTGTAAACCCCGGGTTCCAGGTTATCCAGCTTGATTTGCACGGTCGGGGACGCCCTTTCGGTTTTTTTCCACTGCCAGACCTCAACCCATGCCGCGAATACCTGCCGGTCAAAATCAAATCTTCCTTTTTGCGCATCCGGCTTATCTTCCGAAAAACTCAGGAAAGGATTTTCCCGTTGATAATATACCGTTCCCTGAACCGGAAAGTTTGCCCGCCATTCAATCATGACCGACTTTCCTTCCATCCTTGCGGTCGGCGTCATTTCCCCGAAATCAACATGCTTGTTCAAGTCAACCAGCGCCTTTGCCAAGCGGGGACGGAAATCATATATGGCATCCGGATTGCCGTCATCCATGACCTTGTTGTCAAATTCATCCAGGATGGCTTTGGCAGAGACAGTGTCTACGCCTTTCTCCTTCGCTTTCCGTATGCTTTCCTCCAGCAGATAAATGGCGGTATAATCTTCTATCCCATCGCGCCATATCTCCCATCTCCGCGACGGCACCGGCCCCGTTCGCCATCTTATATCGTGATAGGCAACCGCTCCATGATCCCCGACCCACCAGCTGTACTGGTCCGAAAAATCATTATATCCAGAATTGGGGAACCATTTTTCTTTCCAAGGGACGTACATGCCCTCGTATCCCCAGAAACCGCCGCCGTCCGTTTTATAACGCCTGATCGCCCACGCGCTTTTCCGGACAACTTCCAGGGGAGAAGCATGCTTATTGCTTATTTTATTGTTATAGAATAATATTTTTCTTCCCGGTTTCCGCATAACCTTCATGGCCTCCTCATTATACAGGAGACTGTTTCCGTACGGCCCGTAAGGACTCCAAGCATCCATATTGTCCGCGACCCTTTTCACAACCTCCAGCGTGGTGGCCCCTCCGCATGTTGTGAATATTTTCACGTTCGGATCTGTTTTTTTGACAAAGGCGGCTGCGTCAGCCAATATGTCGGCATGCTTGGGGAACGGCTCATCAAGCAACTGAAAATAGAAATCATCGTAACCAAGTCCCATGCCTTGCATGTGCGCGACAAAGGTTTTCAACCATTCGGCCGCCGTCTCTTCGCATTCGGGAGCGAAAAAACCAACCAGCTTGCTCCCGAAATAAAGAATCGGCTTTATCCCATACTTCTTGTAGAGCAGCATGAAATCATCAAAATACGGCAACGCCCGCGAATCCAGCATTTCCCTGACTGTTCCTTGCGAATCAAACGACGGGAAAGGCAATATCCAGCCCTGCACCCAGGCCATCGTGCAGTAATGCTCGGACAAATCCCTGACATACGTTTCCAGCCTGTCCCGCCTGATGGTGCTGGGATGGCCGCTGCCCCAGTGTGGAAAATAATTTATTTCACATGGCTTTTTATCCGGCAAACAGACGGGGAATACTTCCACCTGGAGTTTCTTTTTAAAAGCCGCCATGCCCAGGGTGTCCACAACGTAAAAATCACCTTCATAAACACCCGGCGGGATTCCCTGTGTGTTTATGCTCAACCAGATTTCCCGGGCCTGCCCCGGCGCCACGCTGACGGCCCGGGACTCGTTCAAAAGCGGCAAGGCGTCGGAGATAACCGGCTGACTCTGAGGCCCGACAAAAAGGCCTTCCCTTATTTCCATCCTTTCCGGATCAATAAAAAAACCGGGCGCGCCTTGCCCCGTCAAACGCCTTAAAATAACCCGGAATGTTTTCGGCTCCGGCGTAAAATTGTTGATGACAAAGGACGCCGGTTCCCTCTCGTTCATAAAGGCT
>JAQUQV010000027.1 GCA_028715905.1 Kiritimatiellia bacterium | reverse complement strand
AAAAACTTTGCGATTATTTTAAATCCAAGGGGCTTCCGGTCATGTATCACACCGATGGCAAGCTGGACGAGGTTCTGCCGCTGGCCCTGGAAGCCGGCGTCACGGCCATCCAGCCGATTGAGGCCAAAGCCGGCAACGATGTGTGCCGGCTGAAAGAATTATACGCCGGACGCCTCGTGCTGGTCGGGAACATTGACGTGCAAAAAATGAGCGGCTCGCGCGCGGATATTGAGGGGGAAATCAGGCGCAAACTGCCGCCGGCCAAGAAAAACGGCGGCTACATCTATCACTCGGACCATTCCGTTCCGCCCTCGGTGAGTTTTGAAAACTATAAATTTGCCAGAAAACTGCTGGCGCAATACGGCCTTTACGAATAAAATCAACATACAGGAGGCGCAATGAAAGAAATCAGAATCGGAGTGGTTGGGCTGGGCTGGTGGGGCCAGATTGTAACGGGCTATTTCCGGGAGTTTCCCGGGGTTAAAATCGCGGCGCTCTGCGACCGGAGAAGGAATTTCCCGGACGCTTTTCTGCAGGATGCGAAATATTATGCCGACATGAAGGAGATGTTTGACACGGAAAAAATGGACGGCGTGGTGGTGGTAACCCCGCCGGAATTCCACCTGCCCCCGGTGGAGATGGCCGCCGGGCGCGGAATTCATGTTTATTGCGAAAAACCCATGGCGCACCGCCTGGAGGATTGCGATAAAATGATCAGGGTCTGCAGAAAGAACAAGGTCAAGCTGATGATCGCTTTCAAGCACAGGTTTGCCAAGGCGTTTTCATGCCTGAAGGAAAAATCAAACGCCCTCGGCCTGCCGCTCTGGGCGGTTTACACCTATCCGCTCTGGAAAGTTGACGATCCCGGCTGGAAGTTCCAGGCCAAAGGCACCCCCGGGATTATCGTGGAAAATTTTGTCCACGCGCTTGACGCGCTCATCTACCTGATGGGCGATGTTGAGCGGGTTTACGCCGAAGGCAACCGGGCCGTTTTCAAGCACCCGGTCCTGCCGGATTCGGTTATCTGCTCCCTCCGGTTCAAAAACGGCGCCATTGCCGCGCTGGGCGGCGGGTGCACCTCGGACCGCAGGATCAGCCGGGAATACCTTGACGTTCACTACGAAAAAGGCCTGGCGCAAATCTGGGGCAAGCTGGACTACCCGTTCCACCTGAGATGCCTGCGCCGCGAAGAGAGCCACCCGGAAGAGCATTGTTTTGAGGAAAGCGACGGCGTGCGCGAGGAAATCGCCTATTTTCTGAAGTGCGTCCGCGAAAACAGGGAGCCGGCAATCAGCGACGGACAGGAAGGGCGCAAATCCCTGGCAACGGCCCTGGCGATTCTGCAATCAATTAAAACAAACAAAACGGTCAAAGTATAAAAAAGGAGAAAAAAAACACAACGCGGCCTGAAAAGGATTCGCAAGTCAGAAAATACAGAAAGGATTTCAACATGAAAATCACGCGCCCTAATGTCAAGAAGTATCCCGGGCCAAAAGCCGTTAAAATTCTCAAGGATTTGCAGAAATACGAGTCCGCGGGGGACCTGTGTTTCGCCAACTACGCCGGCCTGCCGCCGGTTATCAAGGAGGCCAAAGGCGTTTTCGTCAGGGACGTGGACGGCAACACCTTCCTTGATCTGACCTCGGGTTTTGCGGCGCTCAATCTCGGCCATTGTCCGCAGGAAGTGATTGAGGCGGCCTGCAAACAGATGAAAACGGTGCACCACACCGCCCAGCAGCCGACTGAAGTCAGGGTGCAGTTGGCGAAAAAACTCGTCGCGATGGCGCCGGGCAAGCTCAGAAACAACAGCAAGGTGCAGTATGATACCGGCGGAACCAATGCGGTGGAAGTTGGCATGAAAATCGCAAAGGCCTGCACAAAACGGCCCTACATTCTCTGTTATCAGGGCGCCTATCACGGCCGCTCGCACGGCACCTTGTCGGTAACCTGTTTCCCTTTCCTGAAGGAAAATTTTTTCCCCATCATGCCGGGAGCCGTGCGCATCCCCTACCCCTACTGCTACCGCTGTCCGTTCGGGCGCAGTTACCCGGGCTGCGAACTGTTCTGCGCAAAACATATTGAAAACATGTTTCAGGATCCGACCTGGGGCCTGATTGACCGCAAAAAAGGAACGAACCTGGTGGCCGGCCTGCTCTTTGAGCCGGCGCAGGGCGCGGGCGGATACATTGTTCCTCCGGCTGAATACTGGAAGGAAGTGCGCCGCATTTGCGAAAAATACGACGTGCTTCTCATTGACGACGAAATCCAGATGGGCTGGGGGCGTTCCGGGGAGATGTTCTCCATAGAAGCCTTTGACACTTATCCGGATATTATGATGGTCGGCAAGGCGTTCACCGCCGGCGTCATTCCGAATGCGGCCATTCTTGCGCCCATAAAGATCATGGACGTGCTCAAGCCCATTCATCAAAGCGTCACGTTCTCGGGCAACCCCGTCGGCGCGGCGGCGGCGCTAGCCATGATTGCCACGATTGAAAAGAGAAAACTGCTTGACCATGTGCGCAAAATGGGGGCTTATTTCCTGGAACGGCTCCAGGAATTGATGGAGAAGCACGAGATCATCGGCCAGGTTCAGGGCAAGGGGTTCATTCTTTCTATGGAATTGGTCAAAAACCGGCGGACCAAGGAGCCGTTTGAAAGCATCAATGTCGTCAAGGCGGCGATGCGCAAAGGTCTGCTCCTGACCATCTCGGGCCATTTCGGCAACCGATTGAATATCGTGCCGCCCCTGGTCATCACGAAGGGTGAAATTGACATCGGCGTGAAAATCCTGGATGAAGCGCTGGGCGCGGTTGAAAAATAGGAATATAAAAATCCTATGAGTATCCGTCTGGACTCGGTGGACACGCAATTGACCGCTCTGGCCGACCATTGCCGCGAGGAGGCGCTGTCCCTCCTCCGGCAAATGATCGCTTTTGATTCGCGGGGAATTGAGCAGGGTGTCCGCGGCAACGAGGGGAAAGCCCAGCAATTCATGGCCGCCCAACTGCGCAAACTGGGCGCCGCCGTGGACGTGTTTGAGCCGGACAACCGGCGGATAAAAAAATACGCCGACTTCAACCCCGGCCATGACTATCATGGACGGCCCAATGTCGCGGCCACCTTCAAGGGCCGCGGCGGCGGAAAATCCCTGATTCTCAACGGACACATTGACACGGTTTCCGCCGGAGATGTTTCGGCCTGGAAACATGATCCATATGGGGGCGAGATTGAAAACGGCCGGCTGATCGGCCTGGGCGCAGTGGACATGAAGGGCGGGCTCGCGGCCATGCTGATGGCCATGCGCATTATCAAGCGCGCCGGAATCAAACTGCGCGGCGACGTCATTTTCCAGAGCGTGGTTGACGAGGAAGGCGGCGGCAACGGCACGCTGGCCTGCGTGGAACGCGGGTATAAGGCGGATGCGGCGCTGATCGCGGAGCCGACCAGCCTGGCCATCTGCTGCGCCCACCGCGGCGCCATGCACGCCGGCATTCAGGTCAGGGGCTTGACCACCCACGCCAGCCTGAAATCCAAAGGCGTGAACGCCATTGAAAAAATGATGTTGATTCTCGGGGCACTGGAGGATTTGAACCGGCAATGGCAGGTCTCCAAAAAACACGCCCTCCTCCCCTCGCCGGCCATCACCTGCTGTCAAATCGCGGGCGGGACGGGCGCCTCCATAATTCCGGCCGCGTGCGAAGCTAAAATCAATGTCAAATACCTGCCCGCGGAAAATGCGCCGGACGTGCGGGCGGAAGTGGAAAAGCGCGTTCGGGATTCGGCCCGGCGGGATAAATGGCTGAAAAAAAATCCCCCGCAAATCATCTGGCTTCTGAACACGCCTCCCTATGAAACATCCACCGCCCACCCGCTGGTTTCCGTTTTGAGGAGGACGATCGCCGGATTAAAGGGAAAACCGAAAATAACCGGCCTGCCTTCCGGCGCCGACGCGCGCATTTTGAACAATATCGGGAAAACCCCAAGCTTCATCGCGGGCCCCGGCGAACTGGCGCAGGCGCACCATATTGACGAGGCGCTCCCGATTGCGGAATATCTGCAGTCCATAAAAATTTTTGCCGTGGCAATCTGCCGCTGGGCGGAAACCAATTGATATGTTCCGACAACGTTATAAAATGATTAAAGCAACAGTTCCGGCATTTAAGCCGAGGCATGGCGGCGATGATTTTGCGCAATAGCGGCCAGGCCGGATTAGCCGGAGAAGGATCAGCATCGTGTCTTCATTAACGCAGAAAAAAAAATCAGCCAGAAGAAACCCGGTCGCGGTTTATGCCGCCATGCAGGATGACATCCGCATGCAAATTGCCAGCGGAAAACTGAAACCGGATGCGCCGCTGCTTTCCGAGTTTGAACTGTCCAAAAAATACGGCATCAGCCGCGGCTCGGTCCGCACCGGCCTGCGCCTGCTTCGGGAAAACGGAATTATCCGCGTCCTGCCCGGGAAGGGCGCGTTCGTCGCGCGGCCTTCCGCCCTCCATTCCGTTCTCCGGCGAAACCGGATCGCCCTGATCATCCCCGGCCTGGAGGATTCGGACCACCAGATTTACGAGGGAATATCCTCGGTTCTGGACGAAGCCGGGGCGGTGCTTTCCATCTTCAATTCCCGCCACAGCATTAAACAGGAAAACGACAACCTGCTGCTGCTGCTGGAGCGGGAGGAGGAAGGGGCGATTATTTTCCCAAACTGGGGCCGGGCCAACGCCCAGATGATTTACGAGCTCAAACACGCCGATTATCCATTTGTCCTGATTGACCGGTATTTCCGCGACCTGGAAACCGATTACGTCGTAACCGACAATAAACAGGGCGGCTTCCTCGCCGGCGAACATCTGATTAAACTGGGACACCGTAAAATCGGCGTGATCCTCGGGGTGCACTGCACCGCCGTGGACGACCGATACGCCGGTTTCCTGGACGCCCTGGGCCAATACAAACAAGTGCTTGATCCGAACATGATCGTTCGCATGGAGGAACCGGTTGGAAACGAGCCCGGCCACGGCGGTTACGAAACGGCCATGGCCCTCCTGCAAAAAAAACCCACCGCCATTTTTGCGGTTAATGATTTTATCGCCCGCGAGACCATGAACGCCGCAAAAGCTCAAAACCTCTCCGTTCCCGGCGACATCTCCGTAATCGGGTTTGACAATCAAAGCTTTACCGAGACGCTTGTGCCGCCGTTGACGACGATTGCCCAGCCGTTCCGTGAAATCGGCCGCAAAGCGGCGGCAATACTTATATCAAAAATCAATAACCGAACGAACCGTGTCATCCAGGAAACGCTCCCGCCCGCGCTTGTTGTCAGGGAAAGCTGTAACAACATTAATGTTGGCCGAATGCTTTAATTCGCGGCCTGCGGATTATTTTCTAAAAAAAAAGCTTGATTATTAAACGCATTATTATACTATACATGTATAAACAGGTAATACCGCATATGAAAAAAGAAAAGAAATCAATCCTGAATGATGATTACATCCTGGAAAAACCGCGCCGGATTCCCGTGTTAGTCAAGACCGACGTGGCCGTGGCCGGCGGCGGAGTGGCCGGCATCGCGGCGGCCGTGGCCGCCGCCCGGAACGGCGCCAAAACCATCCTGATTGAGGCCAACGGCTTCCTGGGCGGAACGGCGACGGCCGTGCCCATGAACTGGTTCGGCGCTTATGTCCCCGCCCTGCACAAGGGCATCATGAAGGAATTCCTGGACCGGCTGGAAAAAAAGAACGGCATTATCCAGAAGTTTTTCAACCCGGTAACCAACGGCTGGCTGATCGGCTTTTCCGTGGACCGTTTTAAAATGCTGGCGGCCGAAATGCTGGAGGAGGCCGGCGCAAAACTGCTCCTGCACGCCTGGATTGCGGACGCCGTTGTCAAGGACCGCGCGCTGAAAGGGGTGATCGTGGAAAGCAAATCCGGCCGGGAAGCCGTCCTCGCCAAAATCGTCATAGACGCCACCGGCGACGGCGACGTGGCCGCGCGGGCGGGATGCGCCTATGAAATCGGCCGGGAGAGCGACGGTCAGACGCAGGGCATGACCCTGACGGGGCCGATCATGGAAGGCGTCAATACGCGCAAATTATGGAATTTCATGCGCGCCTATCGCCGGAAACATCCGGACGAAATTCTGGAATTTATTGACGACCGCCTGCCCTTTTTCGTGGCCAGCGGATTCAAAAGCATGCTGAAAAATGCCCGCAAAAAGGGCGATCTGCATTTTGATTACGACACGGTCTGGATCAACGGACGCCTGGGCACGGACAAGGGCGAAATTGACGGCAGTTTTGTGGCAAACGTTGACGGCACAAACGCGCGGGATTTGACTCTTGCCGAAACCGAATCCCTGAAACAGCTTGCGTCCCTGGAGGCGTTCGCCAGAAAATATATCCCGGGATTTGAAAAGGGGAAAATACTGGACCGGCGCGGGTGGGTATCCGTCGGCGTGCGCGAAACGCGGCGGATCACTGGCGATTATTTATTGACGGAGGAAGACGTGCGCCGGGCAAAAAAATTCCCGGATGCCATCGCCCGCAATCTGGCGCCGATTGACATTCACGCGCCCGAAGGCCAGCGGTTTACCACGCTGAAAAAAGCATATGACATTCCGTATCGCTGTCTGACGCCAAAAGGATGGGAGAACATTCTGGTTGCGGGGCGATGTATTTCCGTGACCCATGAGGCGCTCGCCTCCACGCGCTACATGCCCTGTTGCATCGCCGTCGGCGAAGCCGCCGGCACCGCCGCGGCGCTGGCGGCAAAGTCAAAAACCGCGCTCCGCAAAGTAAACGTACAACGCCTGAAAAAAACATTGAAAAAACAAAACGCCGCGACCTGATCCGAAGCGGCACGCGGCGGGAAAAACGAGGAATAATCATGAAAATACTGGCAATCATGCTGATCGGCGGCGCCATGATGCTGGCCGGCGGCCGGGCGCAGGGAAACGGGCATTCCAACAGCTTCAGCACCGCGCCGGCCCCCGCCGGACAGGCGGACGACAACCGCCAGGAAACATCCGGGAAAGTTTTCCTTTCGGCCAAAACCGACAAGAAAGACGCGCTGTACAACTGCGGGGAAAAGGCCGGTTTTGCGATTACCGCCGAAGTTTCGGGAGAGACGGCGGCGGAAGGACACATTTCGGTTCGTCTGACGCGCGACGGCGGGGAAGTTATCACCAACCTGACGCTTGGTCTCAGCAATCAGTCCGTCATCGTTGCGGGAACGCTGGCGGAGCCGGGTTTTCTCCGCTGCAACGTCAGTTATGCGGGAACGAAAACAAACGTCTGCGCCGCGGCCGGCTTTGAGCCGGAACGCATCAAGACCACGGCGATTGTGCCCGATGACTTTGACGCGTTCTGGAGGGAAGGCCGGGCCGAGCTGGCGAAGATTCCGGCCGACGTCAGGCTGGCGCCCCTGGAAAAATATTCCAACGCGAAACAAAAATGCTATCTGATCAGTTTCGCGAATCTTGACAACACGCGCATCTACGGCTTTTTGAGCGTCCCGGAAGGATTGCAGCCGCCCTACCCCGGGTACGTGACCATACAGCCGGCCGGAAAAAACCCGTGCGTTCCGAACGTTTGCGATTGGGGCGCCAAGGGAGTATTGGCGCTCCAGCTCGGGATTCATGATTACGAGGTCGGACTTTCGCCCGAAGAAAGCAAGAAACTTTATAACAAAATCAACAAGAACGGAATGTATATGCAAATCGGGGCGCCGGACCGCCGGCGTTATTATTTCCGCAGGGTTATTCTCGGCATAGACCGGGCGCTGACTTACCTGGCGGCCCGGCCGGACTTTGACGGCCGGCATCTGGTTATGGAAGGAAGCAGCCAGGGGGGCGGATTATCTTTAATAATGGCCGGCTTCAACCCCCAGGTAACGGCAGTGGCGGCAAACGTGCCGGCCATGTGCGATCACGCGGGACACATGGCCGGCCGCGGGGCGGGCTGGCCCGCGCTGGTCCGCGGCGCCGAAGAAGAAAAGTCCCTGCGCCTGAAAATGTCGCCCTATTTTGACGTTGTCAATTTTGCGCGCAAAATCAAATGTCCGTCCGTTCTCTCGGTGGGTTTTATTGACACCACCTGTCCTCCCAGCTCGGTATATTCCGCCTACAACGAAATCAAGGCGCCCAAGCGGATCTTTGCGGCGCCGCTTACAAAGCATGACGCTGTGAAGCCATTTTATGTTTTTCTGAACAAGTGGATTCCCGGCCAGCTCGGCATGGGAGAATCGGTCCCACCGGCGGCAACAAACCCGAAAAAACAGAACGAAGACAGTTGAAAAAACATGTCAAACGTTAAACGGGATTACGTCAATCAGTTTCCCGAAACAACCGGCAACCTCCATTCGCGCACACAGGTGCTGGCGGAGTTCGTGGCCGGTTTTGATTACGAGCGCCTGCCGGAAAAAGTCGTGCTGGAAACAAAACGTTTGCTGGTGGACACCCTGGCGGCTGGTTTTGCGGGGGCCGCGGCGAAATGCTCGCGGATCAACCTTGAAATTGCCGACCTGTTCGGCGGCGCGCCGCAGGCAAGCGTTATCGGGCAAAAAGTTTCCCGGCCATTTCCGCTGGCCGGCATGGTAAACGCCAAAATGGCGAACGCCCTGGATTTTGACGATTGCTATATGAACGTTGCCCATTTCGCCCCGCAGACGGTTTTCGGGGCGTTGGCGGCCGGCGAATACGCGCAGATATCGGGGAAACGCCTGATTGCGGCCGTGGCGCTGGGATATGACGTGGCGGCCAGAATCTGCCTTTCTTTCATGTTCTGGCGCGTGCGGCGCGGACTCCTGACCACCCGGGGCAGCCGGCAGGTTTATGCGGCAAATGCTTTTGCGGCCATGGCGTCCGCGGCCCATGCCCTGCGATTGACAACGCAGAACTTGAAAAACGCTTTCGGAAATTGCGGCCACTTCGCGCCCTGTCTGACCAGGTCAATCATGACCGTCGCGCCCTGCGATGAAATGAATAAATATTGCGACGCCGGCTGGTCAACTCACACCGGCATCATGGCCGCCCTTTTCGGCTGGAAGGGATATAAATCCTCGCATTATGTCCTGGACGGCAGGGATGGTTATGCGGCCGTCATGGACATTGACCATCCGGACAACGAAAAACTGACGGAACATCTGGGGGAAAAATGGCACATTTTGGATGCCGCCTTTAAAACATACCCCTGTTGCAAATACACGCACGCCCCGCTGGAAGCGTTTGCCGAATTGGCGGACGAACATCGCCTGTGTCCCGAGGATGTGCAGCGGATTAATGTCTACGTCAGGCCGAGTCACGCGGTCGGTTTTTCGGCCCGGGAACTTCCGGAGGATTCCGATATGCCGTTCACCCATAATCTGCCGCTGAATTTTGCCAAGGTAATTTATCATATCCCTCTCAATGCCGAATGGCATGAAACCGGCCATCTGCGGAACGCCAGGATCCGAGATTTCATGAAAAAGGTGTTCGTCTATCCGGCGGGCGAGGCGCTGGTTACCGGCGTTGAGGATGTTTATGCCTGCGGATTCCCGAAAGAAATCCCCGCCACGGTGGAAATCCTGACTAAAGACAAGACATATAAAAGGGATAAAAAACGGGCCAAGGGCGATCCCTGGTGGGGGGAAACCAGATTGTCGGATCAGGAATTGTTCGCCAAATTATCCCGTTGCATCAGGGGCAGCTTGCCGCCGGCTGACAGCGCGCGCCTGTTTGATCTGGTCATGCAGCTTGAAAAAGAGGATAACCTTGCGGAAATCGGAATTCTTTTTAAGAAATACGCCCCCACATAGGCAAAACTGAAAAAAAATGCATGAGGAGATCAAAGGCCATGGGAGCCGGAAAAACATTAATGAAGGGAATAATACCATGCGAAGATTGCTTTTTCCCGGATTGATCTGTCTCGTTGCTTCCATTGCCGCCTCACAAGCCGCCGTGGAATGGGACAAGAAATTCATTCCCGACGACAACACGCTTTTCCTGGCGCATTTTGATAACATCGGCGATCAGGCCGACTTTGCCCGGGGCAATCCGCAAATTGAAAAATGCGGAAAAATCATGCAAACCGACGGCAAATTCGGCCGGGCGCTGACCGGCTTTGACGACCCGCAAAACTGCCTCAAAATCGCAACGGAAGGCAACGTTGATTTCAACTGCGGCCTGATTGAAATGTGGATCAGGCCCGATTTTGATCATGACAAGGCGCCGGAGCAATATTGTTTTTTATTCTGCTGCGACGCCGCCGATAAGCCTCAGGATGTGTATAAAAACAGCATGTACGCCTTTTACGACAAGCGCGAGCAGGTATTCACCTTCTGCTGGCGGGCCGATCAAAAGGCGGCTTTTGCCTTCAGCCATCCCCAGCGGTTTAAACGCGGCGAATGGCTCCATATTGCCTGCATTTTCGGCGGCGAGGCGAACATCATCGCCATTATGGTGAACGGCAAAATGAGCACAGTGGGCGAACTACCCGGCCGCTGGCAGTCCCCGCCGAAAGAGCTGATCGTGGGGCGCGGCAAGACTTTTGGAAACGCAAAATCCGGCGCGCGCCTGGCGCACGTTGCTATTGATGAACTCCGGATAAAAAATTCCTGCGCCGAATATAAGTCATACAACACGGAGAAAATCTTTGAATTTGACGGCAAGAAATATTTTTACGCCCCGCGAAACACCGAGCCGGATCCGCCCCGTCCGCAGGTCTCTTTCTTCCGCCGGCTTTTCTCGCCGGAATACAGAACCGGTTTCCTGGTTTTTCAACGGGACCCGCGTCTGGTCTATCCCGACAGTATTCCCCAGAAGGAGGAAATCACCGGCGCAATCAAGCTTGCCGCGGCGCCGGGCGAACGGAAAGCCTTTTATTTCAGCCTGCACGCCCTGCGCGACCTGCCCGATCTGAAAATCCGCGCGGCGCCGCCGGCGGAGGAATCCGGACAGGCGCTTGAATTGACCCGGGAAATCCGGGTAAAAAAAGCGGCCTTTTGGCCGCAAATGCCGATCTGGGCGACAAGGTCCTATTACATCATCCCCGAACTGCTTGAGCGATTTGACGACGTCCTTCTCCGCCAAAACGAATCCTGCACGTTCTGGGTTGATTTCAGGACAAGTCCCGCGGCGAAAGCAGGCAAATACAAAGGCCTGCTCGCCATTGAAACCCAGGCCGGCGACAAACTCGCGGATATTCCGTTTGAAGTTGCCATCCTGCCTTTCAAGCTGGAAGAGCCGGATGACAAACACTGGTTGATGTACATTGACCCCTATCCGGATAAAAAGATTGACCAGCAGAAGGAAATGCTGGAGCTGTTCAAAGACTACGGCATTTCCGGCTTGATCCTCAATTTCACCTCATCAAAAACCTTCAGTCTCGCGGCCCCCCACGGAAAAATCACGGAATTTCAGTCGGATTATTTGAACGACATTCTGAAAATATACAACCAGGCCGGCCTGAAAGGCCCCGTCGCCTTCTGGTTCCAGTTCAATCTTGAACAGTCCGTGGCAAAAGCCCTCGGCGTCAAGGACGCGGTCTTCAGCGATCCGTGGAAAAGCCAAGTGGAAGCCGGACTGCGCCAGGCGGTTCCCCTGATTGACGCCTTTATCAAAGAACGCGCGCCGGGCCTGAAATGGTGCTTTTACGGGCGGGACGAGCCGCCGCCCGACAGCGACACTTACCGGCGCACGCTCTGGGTTTACAAAATCATGCGCAGCCTGGGAGTCAACACCTGCCTTACCTATTATCTCATGTATAAAGACGAAAGGGAGGCCATGGAATTCCTTCCCTTCCTGAACGCTGATATCAGCGCCGGCCCCACCGTAAAAAACCTGAAAATGCTGGCGGCGGCCGGAACGAAATTCTGGTATCTGGGCGGAGGATGTTACACGGGCCAGGAAGGCGGACTCATGCCGAACCGTTTCCATTCGGGATTCGGCTTCGCCCAGACGGAAGGCGAGGCGCATGTCAGCTGGGTCTGGCAAAGGGTAAAAGGCGATGCTTTCAATGAGTTTAAACAAAATAATTACCGCGAAAGAAAAAGCAGCATGATCGCCTATCCCGCCCGGAACGCGGACGCGCCCGAATCTTATATTTCCACCCTTCAATGGGAAGGCATCCGCGAGGGCATCACCGATTATAAATACCTTTACACCCTGCGGCATTACATCGCGCTGGCAAGAAAGAACGGCCTGCGCGAGGCCGCCGACGCCGCGGAAAACAAGCTGAACGCCATTTTAAGCCGAATTCCGGAAGTTTTCCGCGACTCAGAAAACGCCTTTAAAATCGGCAACTATTATCTTGATCCCGGCAATTTCACGGACACCGCGGCCAATGAATGCCGGGAGGAAATTGCCCTGGAAATCACCGGCCTGGTCCGGCTTTTAAACAAATGAACATAAACTGCGCAATCGGATGGAGATTGATCGGCCCGGCCATCTGCCTGGCGGCCGCCGCCGGAGCAAGCGGCGCCGAAATAGACACGAATCAAGAGACCGGCCATTTCCGCCGGCTGGGAACGAACGACGGCGTTGAGTCCAAGGGGTCCGACGATTTTGAGTGGTATATCCCCCTGCACGTCGCGCCGCGGGACTTCTGGAGCGAGCAGGCCCGCGAGGGAAAGACCACCTACCGCGCCATAAGGAAAGCGGAGTCGCCGGGCCAACGCGCCCTGATTGAGGCAAGCGCGTTCCTGGCCGACGGCCAGGGCAGTCCGAAACATCCCGTCTTCGTGGAGATTGACTTCAAGGATGTTTTATCCGCGCCGGCGCAATTCTCGGCCTGGTCCGGCGAAGACGGCGGCTTTGCAAAAATATCTGAATTCGGCGGGAAGGCCGATAATCAATGGAAAACCGTTGAAATAGAAGCGGCGCCGGGCAAACTGAAAATGGACAGCAAGCAAAATTACTCTTTCGCAATCGGCGCCGACAAGGAACAGGCCCTGCCGATTTCCGCCGTAAAAGTCTTCATGAAAGTCCCCCCGCCGGAAGGGCCGGAAGCCGCTAACGCCTCCTTATCCGACCTGCTTGGCTTTGAAGCAAGGTCTTTCTGGACCATCAGGCATTTTCCGCCGGACAACCACGATTACGAAACGGTCTTTGACACGGAAGTCAAACACAAAGGCAAACAGTCGCTGAGGATCAAGCTGCTCCAGAAGGAAAGCCCCGGATCCTGGGGCGGTTGTTTCACGCCGAAAAACCTGGAAGTCAAGGGCAACACAAACTACAAACTGACCTTGTTCGCCAGAGCCGAGAACCTCCGCTCCGCCCGGCTCAACTGCTACATGGTCGGGCAAAAGAACAAAAAAATGGAAATATTAAAAATTCGCGACGGAACCTATGACTGGAATCCCTGCGAATTCGTATTCCGGACGCCGGCCGCGACCGGCCAGGTGCGGTTATATTGCCAGCATCATGGAACGGGTACCGTCTGGCTTGACGACCTGCGCCTGGAGGAACTTGGCGCGGACGAGGCAGAGACCATTGTCTACGGCGAAACGGCTTATATCCACCGGCCCCGCCGGGAAAAACAAGACCCGCCGCTGGCCGGCGAGTTGAAACAGCGGCACGGCGAGCAAGGTTATATTCCGTATATCCGGAAAAACATCCGCGGATATTACCCGGACAGCATCCCCCAACCGGAAGAAGCCGGCTATGAAATCAGCGCCTTCGCGGCGCCCGGGCAATACGCCGCCGCCTGGTTTATGGTCTACGGATTGAAGGACATCAAGGCCTTGTCAATCGCCCTGGACGGCGACTTGAAGAACGCGGCCGGCGATTCAATCGGCAAAGACGCCGTCCGCGTCAAACACGTCAAATGCTGGCCGCAGCGCTGCTCCGAACGGGGATCAGGTTATTACGTGATCCCGGAACTGCTGGAAAATTTTGACAAAATTGACGTTGCCGCGGAAACGACCGAAGGGTTCTGGCTCCAGGTGAAAATCCCCGCGCAGACCGAACCGGGAATATACAGGGCGGAACTGCGGATTGCGCCGTCCAACCTGCCGCCCGCAACCATGATTTTTCGCCTGGAGGTCATGCCGTTTGATCTGGAACAGCCGGACGGTATTGACTGGGTGATGTATTCCAACCTCATGGAACGCTACCGGGGCGGCATCTATGAACGGCCATGGACGGGCCATCATTACACGGAAGCGGAACTGCGGCGTTATCTGGACGACATGAAGGAATACGGCATCACCGGAATCTGGGATATGCCCTGGGATTCCAACAGATTGGAGGGCGACAAACGCGTTTATAACGAATTTGAAAACGCCGCCCGCACCGCGCGCCTGTTCAAGGAGACCGGGTTCACCGGACCGCTGATACTTTTCCTTAACCCCGAAAACGTCATCCTGGATAAAAAACGCGGCAAAAACATGCCGGACTTCCTCTTTGACGAAATGAAAGACCCCGCGTTTCAAAACGAGTTCAAGGAATACCTGAAAACCATTGACCTTATTGTCGGGATGGCCGGCGTGACAAACTGGTATTTCCAGGGCACGGACGAACCGCACCAGAACGGCGCGGACTCGGATAAAATGCGGAAAACCTTGTGGGAGCTCAAGCTGGCCCGGGCGGCGGGCGTCAAAACATTTATGACGGTGTATCCGCTTGACGCCGCGGAAAAATTGTTCCCGTATCTGAACGTTGACGCCAACAGCATCCTGGCCAACACCGGGAACGATTGCCGCAAGTTCACGCAGCTGGCCAACCGGCATAACGTGGACCTCTGCTACATCGGCGCCGGCGTTTACGGCATCCAAGAGGGAGGACTGCTGCCAAACCGTTACCTGGCGGGATTCCTCTTTTATAAAACCGGCGCCCGGGCGCATATTTCCTGGTCCTGGCAATACATAAAGGGCACGCCCTGGATAGACTGGGACGAATCCGACATGCGCGCCGCTCCCAAAAACTCCATCATTGCCTACCCCGCCCGCAATATCACCTCCAACGAAGCGACTATTTCAACCCTGCAGTGGGAAGGCATTCGCGAGGGGATTGACGATTACAAGTATATTCACACCCTGAAACAATGGATTCTGCGCGCCAGGGAGAAAGAGCGGGAAAAAGAAACTGCTGCGGCTGAAAAAATGCTGGCAGACCTGTTGAACGAAATGCCCTGGGGCGCCGACGCGCAGACCGGCAATTGCTATCTCGCGCCCGGCAATGTTACGGACGAAACGGCCAACGCCGCCCGCCGGCGCATTGCCGATGAAATCATCAAACTTAAACAACTGGTTAAATAGAAAGGAAGCGGTATTATGCTCAAAATAGGCGTGGTCGGTTACGGACATCGTTCAAGCGGGTTGGTGAACCGATATTTGCTTGAGGAGGAGCCCGACGCCCGCGTGGCCGGGGTCGTGGACCCGGACGAGGCAAACGCGCGCGCGCGTTTGCCGGAAGCCGACCGGAACGAGGCGGTGTTTTACACCACCCTGCCGGAAATGCTGCGCAAAGCAAAACTGGACGGCATCATCGTCGGGCCGCGGTGCAATCTGCACACACCCTATGCCATTGAGGCGTCCAGATTTGATGTTCCGATGTTTCTGGAAAAACCGGTGGCGATTTCCATGGCGCAGGCAACGGCCCTGGAAAGGGCGTTTGAAAAATCAAAATGTCCGGTCGTTGTGAGTTTTCCCCTGCGCCTCTCCCCCCTCTGCGCCCTCGCGCGGGAGCAGATTGCCGGCGGCGCGGTCGGCAAGCCGGAGCATATCCTGGCGGTCAATTATGTTACTTACGGCGCCGGATTTTTTGAACAGCATTACCGGAATTACCAGGTTACCCAGGGCCTGTTTTTGCAGAAGGCCACCCATGATTTTGACGCCATGAGTTACCTGATGGATTCGCCGATCGTGAAAGTGGCGGCCACGGCGTCTTGGGGCCGGGTCTACGGCGGCAAAAAACCGGCCGGCCTGAAATGCTCGCAATGCCGCGAGGCGGAAACCTGCCCGGAAAGTCCGGCAAACCGCCGCAAGGTTCAGGAGGGGTCCCCTATTGAAGACCTTATGTACACCCACCTGTATTGCCCGGAAGACCTGAAAAAACGCCCCCGGGAAGACCATCTCTGCCCGTTCAGCGTTGATTGCGGCACGCCGGAAAAAGGGATGAATGAAGATTCCTCCAGCGCGCTGGTTGAATTCAAGAACGGCGCCAAAGGGGTTTACACGCAGGTTTTTTATGCCTGCCGGCCGGCCAGGGGCGCGACCGTCAGCGGCTACAAGGGGGCCGTCTCCTTTGACTGGTACAAGAACAATCTCAAGCTGTCGCGCCGTTCCAGCTCCTATACCGACACCATCAGCGGCGGGCATTACCAGCCGCATTTCGGCGGCGACCGCGAATTGATCCATGATTTCATCAGGGTGATGAAGGGCGGCAAAAAAATCCGCGCCACCCTCGCCATGGGCATCCAGAGCGTATACGCCTGCCTGGCGGCGAAAGAATCAGCATTGAAAGGCCGGTTTATCAATGTCAGACAAGTGGGACAAGAAAAGGATATTTTGATGAAATGAAAGAATCAAAATATATAAAAATGAAAAAAACATTCATTGAAGAAAAATCAAGACAAACCCCGATATTGGAAGAAACCGATGCCATCGTGGCCGGAGGCGGTGTGGCCGGTATTGTGGCGGCCATAGCCGCGGCGCGGAACGGCGCCAGAACCATCCTGGTGGAGGCCAACGGTTTCCTGGGCGGCACGGCCACGGCTGTTCCCATGCCGTGGATCGGCGGTTACGTGCCGGAAATTCACAAGGGCATCATCAAGGAATTGCTTGACAAGCTTGAAATGAACGGCGGCCTCGGCCGCCGCTTTTTCAACCCCATCAACAACGGCTTTTTGGTGGAAATCAAAGTAGATGTCTTCAAGTGGGTCAGCCTGCGCATGCTGGAGGAGGCCGGCGCAAACCTGCTCCTGCACGCCTGGATCGCCGACAGCATTGTTGAAAACAATCGCCTCAAAGGCATTATCATTGAAAGCAAGTCCGGCCGGCAGGCCCTTTTGAGTAAGGTTATCATTGACGCCACGGGCGACGGGGACGTGGCGGCCCGGGCCGGCGCCGCCTGGCAACAAGGGCGGGAATCCGACGGCAAAACCCAGGGCATGACCCTGGTCGGACCGGTCATGGAAAACACAAATAACGACGAATTATGGCGGTTTTTGCGCGAGTACAAAAAAAACCATCCGAAAGATATCGCGGATTTTATTGAAGACCGTCTGCCGCTCTTTGTCGCGAGCGGATTCACCGGTTTGCTGAAAACGGCCCGCGCCAAGGGCGATTTATATCTTGATTATGACACCATCTGGATCAACGGCACGCTCGGCACGGACCGCGCCGAAATCGGCGGGAGTTTCGTGGCCGGCGTGGACGGCACGAACGTGCGCGATTTGACTTTCGCGGAAGTGGAATCAGCCAAGCAACTGGCTTCGCTGGTCGGTTTCGCAAAAAAATACATTCCCGGCTTCGCGAACAGCCGCCGGACTGACCGCGGTTCCGTTTCCATCGGCGTGCGCGAGACGCGCCGGGTCATCGGAGAATACATCTTTACGGAGGAAGATGCGCTTAAAAGCCGAAGGTTTGATGATGTGATCGCGAAAAACCGGGCGCCGATGGACATGCATAACCCGGAAGGCCAGAACTATACTACCCTGAAGGATGATTATGACGTGCCTTACCGCTGTCTTGTCCCTGAAAAAACGGATAATCTGCTGGTCGCCGGCCGCTGTATTTCCGTGACGCACAAGGCCCTGGCGTCGGTCAGGTTTATGCCCTGCTGCATGGCAACCGGCCAGGCCTGCGGAACCGCCGCCGCCCTGGCGGTCAAGACAAACACGATCCCCCGCCGGATAAATATCGGGGAATTGCAAGCGGCCCTGCGGCAACAAGGCGTGGTCATTTGACGGAGGTCCCGTGAAAATACAACGAAAAATCGGCATCGGAGTCATCGGCTGCGGACGGCAGGCCGATATCGGCTGTTTTCCATGGTACCACAACCATCCCCTGGCGCAGGTCGCGGCGGTCTGCTCGCGCTCGGAAAAAACCGCAAAGGGCGCCGCCGCCAAATGGGGCGCGCCGAGCTGGTTCACCGATTACCGGCAGTTGCTGCAAAGTCCCGGGATTGACGCCGTCAACCTCTGCGCCCCCGTCTATCTTCACCGGGAGATGGCCGTGGCCGCGGCGCGGGCCGGCAAGCACATTCTCTGCGAGAAACCGATGGCCGTTACCAGCCGTGAGGCCGCTGAAATGATCAGGGCCGCGAGGCAAAACAGGGTTATTTTGATGGTCGGCTTCAGCCATCGTTTCTATGACTTGAACCGGCAGGTGAAACAAATGATCGCGGACGGCAGACTCGGGCGGCTGGTCATGTTCCATAATCGCTTCAATCTGGACGTCAATTATGAAAAAACATGGTTTGCCGAAATAGAACGCTCGGGCGGCGGGGTGGTCATGGACTGCGGGGTGCATTCAATTGATTTATTCAGATGGCTGGTCGGCGAGGTTCGGGAAGTGTCCGCTTTTACCGGCACTTTTGTTCAGCGCATGGAGGTTGAGGATACGGCCGCCATCCTTCTAAAGTCGGTCGGCGGTGTGCCCGGGGTCGTTGAGTTAAGCTGGTCCACGCCGGCATCGGAGAACACGGTTGAGATATACGGCTCCAAGGGGACCGCGGTTGTTGACTACGGCCGGAATGAAATGCGTTTCAAGTGCGGGAGTAAAAAATGGATAAGACGGAAAAACGCCGCGCCTTATGCCAAACTGACTTTTAAATCTGAAATCGCACATTTCATTGAATGTGTTTCAGCCGGCCGTCCGCCTCTGGTCACCGGACAAGACGGCCTGGCCTCGCTCAAGATCGCGGAAGCAGTTTATCGTTCTGCAAGGGAACACCGGAACGTTGTTGTCAGAAGTTAAGGTATAAAAACTCGGAAAGACATCGGGCAAAACTGCCCTGCCGGATGACAGGAATGATTGGAAATCGGGAGAAGTCATGAAAAAAATTATGGGAAACGAAGAAATTCAGATGCTGAAACAAGTCATTGAAACCCAAAAATTGTGCCGCTTGGACAGGCTGGAGCAAAGCTTCACGTCCCGTTTTGAAAGGGATTTCGCGCAGTACGTCGGAAGCCAGCATGTCCTCGCGGTCAACAGCGGGTCGGCCGCGCTCCAGGCGGCCGTCGCGGCCTGCGGCATCGGGCCCGGCGACGAGGTCATTTGCACCGCATTTTCATACATCTCGTCTTCCGGGTGCGTCCTGAACCAGAACGCCATCCCGGTCTTCGCCGATATTGACCCCAGGACGATGTGCATTGACCCGGCCGATATTGAACGGAAAATAACGGACAGAACCAGGGCCATCATCCCCGTCCATATTTTCGGCCAGCCCTGCGAGATGGATGCCATCATGTCCATCGCCAAAAAGCACAACCTTTTCGTGATTGAAGACTGCTGCCAGGCCTACAGCGCGAAATACAAGGGCCGCTACGTCGGGACCATCGGCGATATCGGCTGTTTCAGCCTGCAAATGAGCAAGCATATCACCTGCGGCGACGGCGGTATCGCCGTCACCAATCAGGCCGGCTTGCTTGAGAAAATGTCTCTGTTCGCGAATTACGGCCAGCAGATCGGCAAAAAATACAACCATTTCACGCTCGGCTGGAATTTCCGGCTGGCAGAATTGTTGTCGGCCGTGGCGACCGCGCAGTTGAAGAAAATCGCCAAATTCAACGCGGAAAGGAAACGGTTCGTTGATTTGATTGAAACCACGCTAAAAGGTATTCCCGCCATATCGCTGGCGTTCGTACCGGACGGCTGCGAGCCAAATTACTGGCTGTATCCGATGAAGTATAACGAGGATAAAGCCCCATTTTCAAAGTCTGAATTTCTGAAACGCTGCAAGGACGCCTCCCTCACGGTCGGATTCGCCGACGGCGGATACATTCCGCGGCCCAATTATCTTGAGCCGGTTTTCAAGGACATGGCAACCTACGGCCATAATTGTCCGTTTGACTGCAAATGGTACGGGAAAAAGATAGAGTACAAAGAGGGATTGTGTCCTGTTCTTGAAAAGGCCATGCCGGACCTGTTGATAATGGACATCCACCATTCCCGTTCGCTTGAGGACATACGGAAGACCGCGGCGGGAATACGGAAGATATTGGAGCAATGAAGACAAAGGACATCAATACCTATTTCGGTTTCTGGCCGAAGCGAAAGGTTGACGTAAGCATTGACGGCCTGAGGCGGATCATGGACCGCCACGAAGTGGCGCGATTCGCGTCGCTTTCGCTCAAGGGCATATTTTATGACTATGAAGAGGGCAATGTGGAGACACTCCGGGCGGCCGGGGAAGACAAACGCCTGATTCCCGCCGCGACCGTGGACTTGCGAAAATATTACGGAGGGGGCGGCGTCGCCCGGCAATGCCTTGAACAGGGGTTTAAACTGATCAGGCTGTTTCCTAATTTGCAGGGCTGGCCGTTGAATTACGCTCCTTTCCAGCGTTTCATGGATGAAGTTGCCGAAACGGAAATGCCCCTCATGATTACCCTGATCATCCAGCCGGAAGGAAACCACTGCCTGGGCATGATCACCGAAATCGCCCGACTGACCGTGCGGTGGCGCTCGCCGGTGATCATTTCCTCGGTTGACCATTTTTACTATCCGGAAATGCTCGCGGTCATGGAAACGAACCGGAATATTTATCTTGATTCCTCGCTTTTCAACACGCCGGACAGTTATCAATTGTTTGCGTCAAGGGGGCATGCCGGGCGCATTGTTTTCGGCTCCAACTCTCCCTTGTATTACTTCGCATCGGCGGCCCTGAGCCTGGAAAAGGCGGATATTTCCGAAGAGCACAAGAAAGTGATTCGCTCGGAAAACATCACGAAACTGCTGCGGTTATGAACATGAAAACTATTGACGTTCATGCCCATATGGGAAAATGGTTTATCCTCACGGAACAGACCGGCTTGAATGATATTCGCGCGATCATGCGGAAATATGAGATTGAAAAGGCTTTTTTCTCCTCGTCCCTGGCCATCATCAACGATTTGGCGGAGGGCAACCGCCAACTGGCCGGGGCGGTCAAAAACCAGGCCGGCTGCTTCGCCTATCTCATGCTGAACCCGAATTATATGGACCTGAGTCTGCGCGAAATGGAGCGTTATCTGCCGGATGAAAAATTTGTCGGCCTTAAGCTTTACAGCGAGGGTTATATTGCCCAACCCCTTGATTGCGCAGGCCATTATCGTTTTCTGGAAGTCTTATGTGAAAAGTATCCGCGCAAAAACACGGTGCTTTTCCATTGCTGGCATCAAAGCGTTTCCAGATTGTTCTGTCTGGCCAAGGCCTTTCCCGCCGTAAAGTTCATAATGGGGCACATGGGCGGAACGGAATGGCGGGAGGCGGCGGAAGGCGCGGCCAAGGCCGGCAACGTCTATCTTGAAATTTCCTCCGGCTACCCCTTAAGACCCAAAATTGAGGATGCCGTCAGGATCGCCGGCGCCGGGAAAATCCTTTACGGCAGCGACATGCCCCTCCTTGATCCGGCCTCCAGCCTGGGCATGGTCCTCGATGCGGACATATCGGAAAAAGACAAAGAAAAAATACTGCGCGGCAACGCCGTGAATGTTTTCGGCATTGCGGATAAGTGATCATCCCGTTGATGAATCGTTTCCGCGGCGGCGTCACAACAAATAGAGGGAGATTACTGCATGAAAGCATCACGAACACATTGGCTGAGAGGCGGACTGAAAAAAACTATTTTGGGCATTCTGCTGCTGGCCTCGGCAATTTGTTCTGGAACGGCCGCCGCCAATTCCGGCGGCGGGACAAAACCGAAAGAACCGCAAACATCAATCTGCCATTGTTTGAAAATTCCGGACGGCGCCATCCGGATAGACGGCAATTTAACGGAGCCGGATTGGGACAAGGCCGAAAAAATTTACTTCCGGGGAATAGCCGACGGCGCCATGCCCCCCGGGCCTTCTTTTGCCCGCCTGCTTTGGGACAATCAATATCTTTACGTGGGATATAATATTTCCGATACAAACGTCGCGGCTTTTTACGGGGATCGCAAGCGCGGCTCCACCTATCGCGGCCATCCCAACCCGGAGGGCGAGCCGTGGACGGGGGAAAGCGAAATCATGTGGCGCGATACGTTTGTCAAGCTGTTTATTGATCCTGATGCGGACGGACTGGATTACGTGGAAATACATATCAATCCCATCAATAATACGGCGGATCTGACCTTAAAATATCCAAATACGGAAAAAGGATGCTCTGAAATGGGCATTCTTTTTAATGGCGGCGCAAAATTTGTTCTTGAAGACCGTTATGACTGGTTCTGGAACTGCGAAGGATTGCGAAGCGCAGTCCAAGTTCAAGGCACATTGAATTATTCAAACGATTGCGATCAGGGATGGACGGCGGAGGCGGCGGTCCCCTGGGCCGCCCTGAAGCATTTTACAAAAGGCGATTGTCCACCCCGCCCGGGACAAAAATGGCGTTTGCACGCTGGCGCTGTTTACAAGCCGGAATTTGAACCGGAAAAGCGAAGGAAAAGCCATCATCTTTACTGGACATGGCCGGTAATCGGCGTCACAAACTGCCATCTTCCATCCCGCTGGGGATTGCTGTTCTTTGACGAGCCTCCCGATCAGGAAAAGGCATCCGGCCGCGAATTAAAATGGAAAATGACATGGTGCTGGACTTTACCATGCGCAAGCCGAAACGACGTGGAAAATGGAGTAAAAATGGCGCACGAGCTTGGATTTAACGCCATGGAGTGGAGTCAGGCCCAGGCCAAATTCCCGGAAATTTTTGCGCAGCTTTGCCGGGAGAATGGACTTGAATCGTATTATTGCATAGCGCCCAGATCAACTGCCAGGCAGGAAATAATTGTTTCGGAATGTTCCCTTCCGGATAATCCCCAAGCAGGCGGAGAGCCGTTGCCTGACGATATTGGGAAAGTGATTGATAAAGGATGCGCCCGGCGACCCTGCTTTGGCCAGCCCGACGCCTTAAAAAACGCCAGGGAAGACGTTGACAAGGCGATTAAACTCGGGTTTGACGGCATTGCCCTGGATTTTGTGGGATACGGCAATTTCCATGGATGTTATTGCCCGCGGTGCCGCGAACTGCGCGGGAACTATATTGACTCCCACCCGGGGCTGTCCGAACAAGAGGCCGCAAACCGGTTCGCGGAAGAATCCATCATAATGTTTTATGACGCCGCGATATCTTATGCCAAATCCGCCAGGCACAATATTAAAACCACATGTCATATCTATCCGGTCTTCATGCCAAACATACTTTACGGGAATCGTCTGCCGGTTGATTACTGCGGCCAGACGGTCTCCTGGTTTTTCGCGCCGCACTGGGATCTTGAAAAGGTTGGGAAATATACGGCCATCGTGGTCAAAGAAGAAGGCCGTTATCATCCTAAAAGCATCGGGACACCTTTTATCGGGTTTTACTGCAAGGACAAATACGCAAACGATAAAAAAACGGCTGAACGAATCAGAGCTGAGATAAATCTTGTCAAAAAGTCCGCCGCAAAAGGCATCCAGCTTGTTGAGCTCGGCCATATTCTTGCGGACAAAGAAGTTTCTCGGGCCGTGGCGGAAGAATTGGGCGGCCGCCTCCCGGACTTCCCGCGCAATGAGCGGTAAACCGGTGTTTTAACTCAAAATATCAACCTTACGGGTTGAGAAAACAGGAAAATTCATGAAAGTCCGGCAGGTGGGCCCATAACGCGGCGCGCCGCAGGGAAAAAGAATATACCTTAACTGAACATGAAGATTCAGCTCTCACTTGAGGAAAAAGCGGCGCAGGTGCTGAATTCATTCCGCTTCGGCAAAACGGAAATATCGGATTATTGCATCCGGAAAGTCCGGGCGTATCGCGAAAACGGGTTGATTTCCACGGCCAAACATTTTCCCGGCCAGGGCGATTCAAGAATGAATTCCCATTATGAACTGGAACGGATCAAGATTATCAGGCTCAAGGAGAGATATGGGCTCTTCAAACCTTTGAGAACGCCATCCTTCTCGCGCCGGGAACACAGGGAACTTGCGGAGACGATAGCCCGCAAAGCCGTGAAAATAACCCGCAATACGGCCGGACACCTGCCGTTATCCTGCGCCCCGGAAAAGCCGGTCTTGCTGATCGCTCCGGAGCGGAACGCAAAACTTGACATCGGCGTTCACATGAGCGAAAAGAAGGCAAAACCGTATATTGAAAATCATTGCCGCCGTGTCGTTGAAAAAACAATCCCATTAACGATCGGCGCGGAGCTGGGCGGGGAGCTGAAGCGGATGGCGGAAAATCATTCGGCCGTCATTTTTGACGCGTCTTTTCGCCTGCCCTCCGGACAAAGCGCCATCTTGACGGAGGAACAGATTGACTTGCTGAAACATCTGCAGAAAACCAATGGACGGGTCGTGGTTCTCGCCCTGAATCCTTTCATTATTTCCCAGATCCCGTTTGTCAATGCGGTCGTCGCCACCAATGGACGAAATGAATTTGTGCTGCGCGCGGCGGCCGAAAAAATATTTTGCGGAGAAAAATGAACGTCAAGGCGGTTTATTGCGGGATTATGGATTTAAAGACTCAGGTGGATGCGGATATCCGCCGCAAATCAACAATAACCGTGGATTTTATGGGCGGGGCGCCTTCCTGGGCACCTGATTTATATATTGAAGCATCGCCGATCAATCATGTGCGTGCAAAAGCTCCGGCGATATGGATAGCGCATGGAACTGATGATGACATCGTGCCGGTTGACCAATCGCGCCGTATGGTTGAACGCCTTCGAGCGGAAGGAAACACCGTCGTGTATCAGGAGGCGCCCGGCCGCGGGCATACCATGACCGCCACCGATAATCCCAATCCGGACAATACTGCTTTTCTGTACGAGGAAGAAATGCTCTCGTTTGTCAGACAGTGCCTTAATCTTTAACGGTGACGGAGGTAAATCATAAAAGTTATTGGAAAATATTTTTTGCTCGGAGCATGCATGTTTGCGGCTATAACATTGGCCGCCTGGCCCGGCCGCGCCGATTCCGTTCCCCAGCCGGCAAAATCCGGATTGGGCGGCGTGGAAGCAAACGACCCGGAGCCGGTCAACATCGCCCGCGGCAAATCTTACACGCTTGATCCCGCCCCGAATTACAGCTACTGCACGGATGAGAACGATCTCACGCAGTTGACCGACGGAGAATACTCTCAGGGATATTTCTGGGTCCAGAAGGGCACGGTCGGCTGGCTTGCAATAAAAAAAGTTGCCATCACAATAGACCTTCAACAGGTGGAGCCGATCGGCGGCTTGTCCTTCAACACGGCCGCCGGGCGCGCCGGGGTTGAATGGCCGGCTGCCGTCATGATCTTCACCAGCGAGGACGGCGCTGATTTTTACTATGCGGGCGACCTGGTTGAGATGTGCGGCCGGGATGGCGCGCCGCCTGCCGAGGGATACGCGGTTCATCGTTATGCAACTAACAAACTCGCAACCAAGGGCCGCTATATCCGCCTTATCTTCATTATCATGGGCAACTATGGTCCATTTTGTGATGAGATTGAAATCTACCGCGGTCCGGATTCCCTGCTTGCGAAACCCGCGGCGGGCATGCGAGCAGGTGACATCAAAAAATTTTGTTTTGCCAAACTCATCTGGAGACTGATGAGCAGGGACGCCGCCATGGTCAGGGAGAAAGCAGTGCGCATGGGAATCAGTCCGGAGCGGCAAAACGCCATTGAGAAGAAGCTGGCCCGGCTGGAGCAAAGCGCCGGAACTGCCGATTATGACTTTATAACCAATGCGGCCCACCGCGCCATTACCCCGCTTGACAACATCCATGCCGAAATACTGAAAGTCAACGCCCGCCTTCTGCGCGAGAGCGGTTTCCCGCCGCTTTTTGCCTGGCACAATAACCGCTGGGACCCCCTCGCGGCCGTTGAAACGCCGATCCAGCCTCCGGCCGGGCCGCCGCATCTGCTGGTTGAAATGATGGACAACGAATACCGGGCCGAAGTCCTTAACCTGATGAACACCTCCGACAAACCCCTCACCGCCCTGCTCGCGATAGAAAAACTGCCCGGTGGCGACAACCCCGGGATGATTGCCGTCCATCAGGTTGAATTTGTGGCAACACAGGAAGGCAGAATGATCGCCGACCCCCTGCCCCCGGCAAAGCGAACTGAGAAGGGATGGCTGATAGACCTGCACCCGGGCATGACGCGCCAGGTCTGGCTGACTTTTCATCCGGCGGGCGTGAAACCGGGCGTCTACGAGGGAAAAATTATTGTCCGCCCTTCGGAAAATCCTCTTCTCGTCACGCGCATTTACCGCTGGATACGCGGATTAAAATCAGCTCAAACGCTCGCGGTGCCCCTGACCCTCAAAATCTATCCCTTCCGCTTCCCCGACCGCCCCCGTCTTTCCCTGGGCATGTGGGACTACACCGACAAACCGTTATACCGTCCGAACTTTACCGAAAAAAACGTCAAACTTGCCATCGCCGACATGCGCGAGCATTTTGTTGACACTCCCTGGGCGCACCGTTCTTCCGCCTGCTGGCCTGAAAAAGACGATTTTGACGCCGAAGGGAACCTGGCCAAGCCGCTCCGTACGAAAGGATTTGACGACTGGATCGGCGATTGGAGTGGCAGCCGGAATTATTTCATCTACCTTGCGGTCGGGACCGATTTTGCCGGCGAGCCGATGGGGACGCCCCGGTTCAACAAAATGGTAAAAAGCTGGGCCGCCGCCTTTGCGGCCCACGCGAAACACATGGGAGTTGATCCAAAACAAATAGGATTCATTCTGGTGGATGAACCCGGCAAACCAGAGCAGTACCGGATAAACACCATTTGGGCGGCGCAATTAAAAGCGGCCGTCCCTGATTTTGTCCTGTTTACGGACGCTTCCGGGTGGGAAAAGCCCAACCTGGAGCTGGAAAAAATGCTGGAGTTGCACGATATTTTCTGCCCGCACCTGCCTTCTTACCGCGGCATGGACGAAACCAAGTGTAAAATTCTCCGGACCACCGGGGGGAAACAAAAAACACTCTGGTATTACAGCGCCTTTGGACCGGCGCGTTTATTTGATCCTTATTATTATCACAGACTGCAGGCCTGGCATTGCTGGCGCAACGAAGCGGTCGGCATGGGGTTCTGGAACTACTGGAATTATTACAAGGAACCGGAGGACACGGCCTGGAACGAATTGATTCCCACGAACAGGAAGGGCATGAGTTTCGGCGTGGTGTATACAACGGCCGATTCCCTGGTTGACGGCAAGCACTGGGAGGCCGTGCGCGAGGGAATAGAGGATTACGAATATCTCGCCATGTTGCGGGACCGCATTGAGGAATTGCGCTCGCGCGGAATCAATACGCCGGAGGTGGAAGCGGCGGCCAGGCTTCTCAAGGACGCGGCCGGCGAAGTTGTCCCGGGCCTCTTTGAGGAGCGCTTGAGAGACTGGTCGGTTGACAAGGATCGCTCCGCGGCGGATCGCTGCCGCGTGCAGATTCTCAAAGCATTGGAAAGCATTAATTGAGATCAAAAAGAACAGGAAAATTTATGCCATGAAACAAATGATTTTACCGGCAGCTGGGTTGTGGCTCGTGATGGCGGCGGGGATCGGCGCACAGGAGCCCGCCCAACCCGCGCCGGACGCCGCAAATATCCGCAACACGGGGGCCGGGGAAAGCGACAAAACACCCGGCGGCTGGAACATTGAGGGCCGAGAGGAACTTGTCCGGCTTGACCAGGCAATCCGGCCGGGAGGCAAAGACAGCCTGAAAATTGAAGCCTCCGACACCCCGACGGGCATATATAAATTCATCCCCTGCGACGGTCAATCCGGGCTTTACAAATTGTCCGCCTGGCTTAAAACGGAACTGGAAGGCACAACCAAGATACATTGCGGAGTGAATTATTGCGACGCCGAAGGCCGGATTCTGCCCGCGGATCCCCTCGCGTCCGGCGGCAATGTGCCCACCGGTTTTTTTGCCGCGACGGGCAGAAGCGATTGGACAAAATACGTGAGTTATTTCGGCAAAAATATTCCCCGGGGCGCGGTAAAAATAAGACTTTGGGCCGCGGTCAATCCGTGGCAAACGCCCGGGGCAAAAGGCAGCGCCTGGATTGATGATTTAAAGGTTGAGCCGATAAAACCGAATCCAAGCTGGGAAACGGGGTATGCCCCCATCCAATGGAAAGGCAAGGAACCGGCCTGGTCGGAAGAAATCGTCAATGCCGGTTACACCGTCTTCCCCGTCAATCCGTTGAGCTACATTTTGCCCGATATGACGCCGGAAAAAGGCGTTGACGAGCTGAAAATTGCCGCGCTTTCTTTCCCGTCCGACCGCGCGCCGCTGACTTTTTGCGTCCACACGCTGGACAAGATTGAAAATTTGAAAATCTCCGCCTCCGACCTCGTTCTCGCGGGCGACCCGAACGTCCTGATCCCTTCGGCGGCAATTGACCTGCGCAAGACACATTATTTATACCGTAAAATACACGTTCAGAGCACGGAATATATATTGTCGCCAACCTACCTTGAACCATTTGACGGAATTTCCCTGGAAAAAAACAAAACCCAGCAGTTCTGGGCCACAGTCAAAGTTCCCGAGGACGCGCGGCCCGGGAAATACGAAGGCGACATTCTCATCAGCCCCGCCAACGCGCCGGCCAAAAAGTTGAGGATTGAACTTGAGGTTTTTGCCGTCAAGCCGCTGGAACCCGAGGAAGCGCTGTGGGGAATGTATGCCGACATACCGGACAAGCACCTGTTGAAAAACCATTACGAGGACATGCGGGAACACGGCATGAATTCCGTCTGCCATTGCGGGCCTTTGGGTTCCGCGGCGCAAAAGGATGCGGACGGCAAAATCCGGATCAAATGGGATTACGCCAACGGCCTGGCTTTTGTGCTGGACACCTGCCGCGACGCAGGTTTCAGCAAACCCGTCATGTGGTATGCCTATGAACCCATGAATATCAGCGAAAAACTGGGCGGCAAGCCCGGCAGCCGTGAATTTGCCGCCGTATTCGGCGAAATTTTCAAACGCATAACGGAAGAGGGCGCGAAACGCAACTGGCCGGAAATTTATTATTTTGCGGCCGACGAGGGGTATCCTTACCCGTTTTCGGAAAATCGCATTGAGATGACGCGGGTCTGCAACAAAATCATGCGGAACATGGGGCTGAAAACCGCCGGGCACGGACTCAACCATCCCATTCCAAATGCCATCAATTTCGCCCATGAATATTACGAGCTCATGGATATGATTCTGCTTACCTTCTCCCATCCGCCCGTTTGCGTGAGCGATAAATTCACCGCCTTTGACTGCGCCTGGGATGAGTTCCTGAAAAAGGCCGAACGGGACGGAAAGAAAATCCTGTTTTACAACGTGGACACAACGGGCGTTAACCCGGAAGCGATGCGCTTCGGAAACGGCCTGGCGTTATGGATTAAAGGCGCGCGGGGAGCGTTTAACTGGCATTATCAGTCCCCCCGTAAAAACCACTATGACGAATGGACACTGCCGCCCGGGAAAACCTGCTACGCGTTCCGTTACCCCGCCGACGCGGAGCGCCGGGGCGGACCGTCCATCGGATGGGAGGCGACCCGCGAGGGCGTTGAAGATTACCGGCTCCTATACACGCTGGACCAGCTGGCCAGACAAGCGGAAGCGGCCGCGAACCCGGAAAAGAAAAAGATCGCCCGCGAAGCGAAGAAGGAAGTCGCCGCGCTCCTCTCCAAAATTGACTTCAGCGGCCTGAACCCCGTCGGCATGCATAATTTGCCGGGAAAATGGGAAAAGGAAAGCTACCAACCGGACGACGTCAAGATCGTCGGCGGCGAATATAAAATCACAAGCGGGCTGGCGCTTGACGACTACGACCGGCTCCGCCTGGTTCTCTGCAAAAACATCGCGAGTCTGCAAAACCAAAATAACAAGGCAACATCCATGAAAAACGACGCCGCCGCCACCCCGCCGGAACACCGCCTTTACATGACCGTCCCCAAAACGCGCGCCGCGCCAGACATAGACGGAGCGATCGGCAACGATGAATACACCTTTGCGGGCGAGGGCTTCCTGGAAACAATTTACGGCGAATACTGCCTGTATCAAAGCCGTTACTTCCTGGCATATGACGATTCGCGGTTATATATCGCCCTCCGCACGTTTTACTGCGGGGACGACGCCCGGCAGAAAAGAGAACGCGGATTGCGGATTCTGATCGCGCCCAAACCGGACGGAACAAACCTGTTTGAAATGGCCATTGACCCTTTTGACGGTGTGAAACGAACCGGTCAAAACGCAGCGGTTAAAACCGAAAGCTCCATACAGGGAAACATCTGGCAGGCAGAGGCGGCGATTCCCTTCAAAACCCTGGGTATGGATAGCCCCGGAAAAGGCCGGGAAATCAGGTTGAACATCTGCCGCTCGTCTCCCGAGCTGAGAGTTTCCTCCTGCATCGCCCCGGTGAACCGAAGGTATGAGGACGCCGCAAATTTTGCGGTCCTGAGATTCGGAGAATCATCGCCCGCCGTCAACATCGGCGCCATGGGAAACCTCGCGGCCGGATACTTAAAACCGCAAATAAAACTGCAGAACGGCGCGGACTCCGCCGACCAGGCGACCCTCAAAACCCGCCTGCAAGTTTCCGGCACGGAAAAAACAAACGAATCCCTGACCATCGCGCTGGAGCCGGGAATATGGACGGACGCTTCCCTGGCGCCGGAAGTCTTTAACGGTTCCGGAATGTTAAGCCTGCGAATTGACTCGGAAAAGCACGGCCTTCTGTATTCGGCGCGGTTCAAAATGAAAACCAAACGCCCCCTGCAGCTGCAGTACGTCTATACCTCGCCGGACAACAACACCCTGAAGATCGGTTTGCTCCAGACGCTCCTGGAAAAAGACGGAAAAACGCTCGCCACGCGCGTTAAAATCAAAGACAAACAGGGCAAAGAACTGATTGCAAAGGACATCACGCCGGAACTTTTTGATTTTCAGGCCGAGCTTGACATTAAAGCCCTGCCGGAGGGCGATTATTCGCTGGAAGCTTCGCTGGCGGACGGCCAGGGCCGCGATATCTGCGTCGTAAAAACGGATTAC
This sequence comes from Kiritimatiellia bacterium, assembly GCA_028715905.1. Taxonomy (NCBI): domain Bacteria; kingdom Pseudomonadati; phylum Kiritimatiellota; class Kiritimatiellia; species Kiritimatiellia bacterium. Next base: position 1,952 of record JAQUQV010000027.1, on the reverse strand, counting down.
ACCCGGTATTCTTCCGCGCCCTGGAGCGGCAACAAGACCGGCGTTACGGACAAAGTTCCCGCGCCGTGGACGCCGCTTGAAACGACCGGCAACTCCGTGGCATGTTGGGGCCGGAAATACTCGTTTGAAAACAGCCTGCTCCCCTCCCAGATCATTTCCCAAAACGAACCGCTCCTGGCGGCGCCGATAAATTTTTCCTGCGCAAGCGGCGGCCGCGAATACGCCGGAGAATTTTCAGGAATGAAATGGCTTCTCCGCTCCGAAAACAGGGTGGAATTGGCAACGACCGGCCGGTGCGGAAAAATCAACCTCTCCTGCAAAATTCTGGTGGAATACGACGGGTTTGCCTGGATTGAAACGGTTATTGCGCCGGACACGCCCGGCCAGAAGATTGATAATTTCAAAATGGTGATCCCCCTGCGCAAGCAACACGCTTCGCTGGCCAACGGGGTTGACTATCTGTTGAAGGGAACGGGCGCCCTGCCCGCGCGCGGCTGGCGGAAAAATCTCCTGCAAAAACCCGCGTTCTGGATCGGCGACAACGAAAGGGGACTGCAATGGTTCGCGGAAGACCTGGAAGGATGGGTGGCCGAAAATCCCGAGGAAAGCGCCGTCGTTGAAACCGTCGGCGAGCGGTCCGTGATCACGTTGAACATGATTGACAGTCCCGTTGTGCTGGAGAAGAGCAGAACCATCCGCTTCGGCCTGATGGCCACGCCCGTGCGGCCCCAGCCCGCCGGCTGGAGAAAATGGCGTCTGCGGGATTTGGGCATGCCCTTCAAGGATGCCTCCGACTATCCGTACAACCTGGATTTATGGTATATATGCTTCAAATGGTGCAATTATCCGGACGTAAACTTTCTCATTAAAAAGGAAATCCCGGAAGAATTGGCCGGGCTGAAAAAATCCGGCGTGCGGGTTTGTCCCTACCTGACCATGCACACGTCTTCCGGCTTCTCGCCGGAATGGAAGGCCTTCGGCGAAACCTGGCGCCAGACGCCGCAAGCTTATATCCCCCGCGGCGAGCTGGGGACGGGCCTGGAATGGTCCGAAACAACTCCCTGCATGAACTCCGGCGATTACCGCGATTTTTATTTGTGGAAATTATCAAAAGCCGTGCGCGACCTGGACATGCAGGGGCTTTATTTTGACTGGGGCCACGTCATGTCCTGCGATAATTCCCTGCACAACTGCGGCTGGCAGGATTCCAAAAAAGCCCGCCATGCGTCCTACACCATCCGGGGCTGCCGGGAGATTGCCAAACGGATTTACGTGATGATGAAGGACTACCACCCCGGCGCGGTTATCGCCTATCACATGTCGGGCGAACCGGTCATGCCGGTGCACGCCTTCGCGGATATCATGGTTGACGGCGAGAATCTGGGGTCCGTGATTGCCAGGGAGGAATCATATTACAACCTCCTTCCGCTGGCAACCTTCCGGGCGGAATACATGCCCTACCCCTGGGGACCGGCCGTTGTCCTGCTCCCGCAGTTCGCCAAAGGCTCCCTGGTTTTCCGGCCGGAACGCCTGAACTTCTGGAAAACCGCGGAAGCCAAAAAACCGATCAATCATCTGCTGGGCTTGATTATGACCCACGGCACGCAATGCTGGCCGAATTGGGGCGTGCACATGGACGAAGTCTGGAAAGCGCAGGATGAGTTCGGGTTTGACGACGCCACGGACTTTATCCCTTACTGGAACAACCGGGATTACATCACGATTGTATCGCCGCAATCTGAAAATATCGTGGTGTCAATATACCGCCGGAAAGACCGGTTCATGCTGGTCCCCTTCAACAACACGGACGACGACGTTACCCTCAAATTGAAAATCAATCCGGACAACCTTGCGTTCCCGGCCGGCGGGGAACTGAAGGACATATTGGCCGGCGGTTTCCGCCGGACAGAAAAAAACGGCGAGGTTGAAATTTTCCTGCCGAAACGCGAATT